>CAMLEF010000178.1 GCA_946478675.1 uncultured Flavobacteriales bacterium
AGTTGTTCGCGGCTCCGCCGATGATCAGCTGCACGCGCTTGTGGCTGTCGTAAGTCGCGCCGTACGTTACACCGTAAAACCAGTTGTCGAGCCAGAGACGGCGCACCAGGTCACCCGTAGCAGCGCCCGTGTCGAGGCCGTAATCCGACAACAGCTCGCCGGGACGGTATTCTTCGTAATAGCCTTTCCCTTTCGTCGCATGCAGCGCCGCGTTGAAGTTCCAGCGGTCGTTCGCGCGATAGAGAAAATGCAGCTGGTAATAATCCTGCTGGTAATTGTCGGTTTCGTTATCGTAATAATGAACGTTGCCGCTTGCGTCATAATATTCGCCGGCGGGATTATACGTGCGATGCGTGGCCAGCGAATCCTGCGGAACACCGTACCAGCATTGATAAGTTTTTTCGCGCCCTGAAAACGTAATCGCTTTCACCGAAAGCTTTTTCCCGGAATAACCGCCGGAAAAATACCACGAGCTCAGATCGGAAGAGCCGCGATCGATATAACCGTCGGAGGACGTTTTCGAAAGACGCGTATTGAAGCTCCAGTGATTGTTGAGCAGGCCCGTTCCCGCTTTCGCAGAAATACGATACGTGTTGAACGAACCGCCGGTAGTCGTCAGCGCTGCATAAGGCTGAAGACGTTCATCATCGGTGAGCACGTTGACGGAACCGCCGAATGCACCCGCGCCGTTTGTCGATGTTCCCACGCCGCGTTGCACCTGGATATTTTGCGTCGACGAAGCGATGTCCGGAATATCCACCCAATACGTTCCCTGTGATTCGGCGTCGTTCACCGGGATGCCGTTGATGGTGACATTGACGCGCGTGTTGTCGCTGCCGCGGATGCGGATGCCGGTGTAGCCGATGCCCGTTCCCGCGTCGGAAGTCGTCACCACCGAAGGCTGCAGGCTCAGCAGGTACGGCAGGTCCTGCCCGAAATTCTGCTGCTCGATATCGGAGCGCGAAACGTCGGTGTAGGCGATGCCTGAATTTTCGCCGGCGCGCGTGGAAGTGACGATCACTTCATTTTTTACGTAAGCCGCCTGCGTCATCGTAAGCGTGACGTGTTTGTCGGCAGGAAGCGAGAAGCAACGCCGTTGCATTTCGTAACCGATGAGCTGCGCCGTCAGGCAATAATTCGCCGAGACGTTATGCAGCACGAAATTGCCGTTGATGTCGGATTGCGCCGCCGAGTACGTCCCGTCGATGTGAACGATCGCATACGGCAGCGGATGGTTGTTAAGATCGGTGATGGTGCCCGTCACGGTCGTCGTGTCCTGGGCGAGTGCAGCCGCCGGCAGTGCAATTCCTGCAGCGAGCGCAAAAAGCAAACGTTTCATTTGGTGTTCCTGTTGTGACCCGGAGGACTCGCGATAAGGGATGCGTCGTCCGCCCTTCCGGATCCTGTTTCCCTACGCAGGTCTGAACCTGATCAGGTGTGCGGTTAATGCTGTTGGGACAACATCTCCGCCGGGTATGATCTCAGCCCTTCCGTTGCCGGAGGACACCCCTTGAGGATCTGCCGCAAATGTATAGAAATCTGAAATTGCTGTGCCGCGGTGGGAAAAAATAAAACCGCAGAGGCGCAGAGGACGCAAAGAATACGCAGAGAAAAAAATCCGCGCAATCCGTGGCAAAAAAAAACTGCGAAAATCTGCGCAATCAGCGGCGATCAATCAATCCGCGCAATCCGCGTAATCCGTGGCAAAAAACAATCTGCGGAAATCTGCGCAATCAGCGGCGATCAATCAATCCCGCCGAAATGTTTTTTCACCGCGTTAATGCTGTTGAGCAGGCGCGATTCATAACGGCCGGAAATAATTTCGAAAGGAAGTTCATTCTCTTCCAGCTCGCGTTTGTAGAGGTTGAAAAAGTAATCGCGGCGCTGCGGGTTCACACGCACCGGGTCCGCCACCCACGGAAGATCGTTCGACGTGAGCAGGTAAAGATCGTAACGATGCTCGAGCAATTGCCCGCGGATCCAGTCAGGACAAAAGCCGAACACATCTTCCGCCCAGACTTTCGCCACGATGAATTCCGTATCGAGAAAGATCAGGCGGTTGGCGTGATGCACCATTTCGTTCTCTTCGCGCAGCTGGTGCTGGGCGATGCGCACGATGTCTTCGACCGAATAAGCGCCGGTGTGCAGCGACATGTATTCACGCGCATATTCCGGCACCCAGCGCGTGTTGAAGCGCAGGGCGAGCGAGCGGGCCAGCGTCGTTTTTCCCGTGCTTTCCGCACCGAGAATTGCTATGCGGCGGATGGGTGCAGCCGTTTTTTCCATTTGAAATAACCGTAAGCGGCGATGATCGTGTAAACGAAAAAGAGAATAGCGGTCGCCGGCGAATTTCGTAAAAAGTAAAGCGCCACGTACGCCGCATCGATGATCACCCAGAAGATCCAGTTCTCGAGTGTCTTGCGCGCCGTCATCCACGTTGCGATGAGACTGAAGGCTGTGAGCGTCGCATCGAAAAAGGGCAGGGGAGAGTCGGTGAATGCGCGCGTGACGAAACCCAGCGCTACGGAAATCACCGCGCCCAAACCGAGAACGATCAGCAATTGCCGGAGCGAAATCTGGTGCAGCCGTGCGCCGTTCTCCTGTTTCGCGGCGCCGCGGATCCATGCGTACCAGCCGTAAATGCCGACGAAACAATAATACACGCTCAGCCAGGCGTCGTTGTACAGCTTCAGGTGAAAATTATACCAGACGTAGATCGCCGAGCTGATGATGCCGAACGGCCAGGCCCAGGAATTTTCGCGCGCGGCAAGGATCACGTACACGAGCGCAGTAACGATCGCGATCCATTCCGGGACAGTGGTGTCGTGAAGAAAATGCAGCAGCTGCCCGGAAAATCCTTCGCTCATGTCACGGGAATTTGATGCTCGCGGCAATACGTGAGAATATCGCAGAATGCCTGCACCGGGTCTTCTTCTTTCCAGACGCCGCTGTAGAAAACCATGCCTTCGAAACCGATCGTTTTGCACAACCCGATGTTTTCGATCGAAGTGCCCCCGCGTGCAATCACAGGTGAAGCGCTTTTGGCAATGCCGGCGACGAGGCTGTGCTCGCTGTAGCCCGCATTGAATTTTCCGCTCACGTGATCGAAGATGGTGCCGAGCAGCACATAGTCGTAACGCTTTTGCGATTGGTACAGCTCGGCAATTTTGTGAAACGTTACGCTCACGGTCAATTGCGGATTCCGGAAACGGAGCCTGCGCAAACGAAACCATGTCGGGAAACGCCGCTTCAGGTGCGCGTGTGTGAGGTGAACGCCTTTAAGACGGAATTGTCCCGCAAGACGATGATGGCTGTGGATGACAATCCGGTTGTGAAAATGCTCGGGGATCGCCTGGATGAATTTCCGCATCTCGGCGGTGCTCATGTTCGGCTTGCGAAGATGAAACGTTTCCAGTCCGTGCTCGAACAGGCTGGTGACGATTTTCGCTTCATTTTCTTTGTGGCGGGACGAAGAGATGACGATCAGCTTCATAGGGTCGTGAATGAGCGTACGACGCCTGCGAATTCGGCCAGCAGGCTGGGGCGTTGTTCCAGGATATTTCCGACCACGACGAGATCTGCGCCTGCAGCCAATCGTTCGGTAAGATCTTCCGGGCGGCGCAATCCTCCACCGGTAATGAGCGGAATGTCGATGGCGGCGCGCACGTATTTCACCATGGAAACCGGCACAGGCATTTCCGCCCCGCTGCCGGCTTCGAGATAGATCGCTTTCAGTCCCAGCTGTTCGCCCGCCAGAGCCGTCACAGCCGCGATGTTGTCTTTATCGCGCGGGATGGGCTGGGTATTCGTGATGTAACTAACGGTTGTTGCTTTCCCGCTTTCCACCAGCATGTAACCGGTCGGGATCACTTCCAGCCCGCTTTGTTTCACCGCCGGCGCCGCGAGCACGTGACGACCGATGAGCAGGTCCGCGTTTCGTCCCGAGATCACCGACAGCAGCAGCAAAGCATCTGCCGCAGCAGAAACCTGCATCGCGCTTCCCGGGAAAAGTACGAGAGGAACATCGGAATGCTCACGGATCAGTCGGATGCAGGAATCGAGATGCCCGTTCGTCAACAGGCTTCCGCCGACAAAGAAAAAATCGGGAGGGTGAATTTTCGCTTCATGCAGCAAGGCAGGCAACTGCTCCGTCTTGTCGGGATCGACGAGGACGGCAAAACTCTTTCTGCGCGAAAGACGTTGTTGCTGCAGCAGGGCGTAAACGTTTTTCATCCGAGTGAAGTCCACGCCAGCATGCAATCACGAAAACGTTCGTAGTGCACGGGATTCTCCAGCCGGTCATCGCCGTTGCGCAGGGAAGCGATGACAGTTCCGGAAAGAGTCTCGACTGGCGTTCCGACAAATATATCCGTTCTGAGGGAAACGTTCTTTTTTCCGAACACTTTATAGATCGCTTCTTTCACGCACCAATACACGTGAAGGCGTTCCGTCTTCGGTTCACGTCGTGCGTCTTCCAGCTCTTTTTCCGAGAGAAAACGCGGCGCAATACGATCGATCTTCTCCCGCACGATCTCGATGTCGACACCGCAGGGCTTATCCGAAATCATTACGGCGATATACGACGCCGTATGCGAAACGGAGAGATGAACGTTGCTTTTTCCTTCAGGATGCGGCTTGCCGTTTTCATCGTAAACGATACGCGTGCCCGGCAAAAGCTGCGACAAAAGCAAACGCACGGAAAGCCACTGTACCTTCCGGTAAGGATGCGTGAACGATTGGTAAACCGCCGCTTCGTTTTCCGTCAATGGATAAGCCTGCTCGAGCGCCTCCAGCGATTCCGTCGTTTCCCAGATACCGAGGCAGGACGACGGTGAGAACGTTTTTAATTCGGTCAGCGGCATGTGCAAAGATTCAAAAATTGCGGGAGGCCGGAAGCGGGTGGGGGGGAGGCTGGTCGCGGAAGATGAAGTTTTCGCCGCAAAAGACGTGCGGGAAGATTGAAAGTGAATGAGAAATCAGGATGAAATGGGACGACAAAAAAGTAAGCATCGACTTTTTTTCAAGACCCCAAAGGTTTTAAAAACCTTTGGGGTCTTGAAACGAATGTTCGCGCCGGGTCAGTTGGTTTTCCCGGCGAAGTTACCCTCCATTCCCCTCCCAGCCTTTAACGAACAATAACTCCTTCTGCTTCAATTCTCCCGCAAAATCCCTACTTTTGCCATCCGAAATAAAAACTACGCCATGAACCAGGTTAAGACCGAGTACATTCCCTTCAAAGTAAAAGACATCTCCCTCGCCGAATGGGGCCGCAAAGAAATCAAGCTCGCCGAAGCAGAAATGCCCGGCCTGATGGCCCTTCGCGCTGAATACGGCCCGCAGAAGCCCCTCAAAGGTGCGCGCATCGCAGGCTGCCTCCACATGACCATCCAGACCGCCGTCCTCATCGAAACCCTCGTGGAGCTCGGCGCAGAAGTCACCTGGTCATCCTGCAATATCTTCTCCACGCAGGACCATGCCGCTGCTGCCATCGCTGCTGCAGGCATCTCCGTTTACGCATGGAAAGGCATGACCGCCGAAGAATTCGACTGGTGCATCGAGCAGACGCTTTGGTTCGGTAAAAACCGCCAGCCGCTCAACATGATCCTCGACGACGGCGGCGACCTCACCAACATGGTGTTCGACAAGTTCCCCGAGCTGGCTGCAGGCATCCGCGGTCTTTCCGAAGAAACCACCACCGGCGTTCACCGCCTCTATGAGCGCATGGCAAAAGGCACGCTCCTGCTGCCCGCAATCAACGTGAACGACTCCGTCACCAAATCCAAATTCGACAACAAATACGGCTGCCGCGAATCGCTCGTAGATGCGATCCGCCGCGCTACCGACGTCATGCTCGCAGGTAAAGTTGCAGTTGTTGCCGGTTACGGCGACGTCGGCAAAGGCTCTGCACAATCGCTCAGCTCACAGGGCGTGCGCGTCATCGTTACCGAAATCGATCCGATCTGCGCGCTGCAGGCGGCGATGGACGGTTACGAAGTGAAGAAGATGGATGACGCTGTAAAACGCGCCGACATCATCGTCACGGCTACCGGCAACAAAGACATCGTTGTCGACCGTCATTTCAAAAACATGAAGCATAACGCGATCGTCTGCAACATCGGTCACTTCGACACCGAGATCGACATGGCGTGGCTCAATAAAAATTACGGCAAAACGAAAGACGAGATCAAGCCGCAGGTCGACAAATACACGATCGACGGAAAAGATATCATCGTCCTGGCGGAAGGCCGTCTCGTGAACCTCGGCTGCGCAACGGGCCACCCGTCATTCGTCATGTCGAATTCGTTCACCAACCAGACGCTGGCACAGCTCGAGCTTTGGCTGCACTCCGACAAATACGAGAAAAAAGTTTACACCCTGCCGAAGCACCTCGATGAGAAAGTAGCCCGTCTGCACCTCGCGAAAATCGGCGTCGAGCTCGATACGCTTTCGAAAGACCAGGCTGAGTACATCGGCGTAAAAGTCGAAGGCCCCTTCAAGCCCGAGCACTACCGCTATTAATCAGAAATACCTCAAAGAAAAAGTCCTGGCTTCATCGTCAGGACTTTTTTTATTGTCATCACACAGTTTCATTCCGCACCCCCGCAGCATTCGCAAACAATTTAAAATTCGCGATATTCGTACCCATTCGTAATTCGCAACGCATTCGCGGTATTCGTAAATATTCGTAATTCGTAACCCCTATTCGTAATTCGGATATTCGTACCCCATTCGTAATTCGCACCCCCCTAATTCGTCACCCGCAACGTAGTCCCATCGTACAACGTGTGGTACTGCCGCAGCGGAATAATCGCCGGTCCTGAAACCGTGCTGCCGTCGTTCAGCAGGAACTTGGAGCTGCAGCTGTTGTCAATGAGAAATACCGTGTTCGTCGTATCCACGCTCACGATTGACGCCGACTCTTCCGGACGCACCGGGCAACAACGCTCATACGCAACGAATTCACTTTGGCCTTTCCGGTACACCACGATCCCTTTGTAGCCGCCCGAAAAATATTTCCATCCCCCGATCGTCGAGATCGGAAGGTTGGTCGGATCGTTCACATAAATCGTGAGGTTGACCGCCGCTTCGGGAATGTATTGTTCGTCTTTCTTGCAGGTACAAAACAGCAACAGGAAAAACATCGGAAGCAGCAGGCGAAGGCCGGTTTTCATAGAAACAAAGTTAACGAAACGAACGGGGGAATGATCAGGGGAGAAGGCCGATGATGAGTCACGAAAAAAACTGTTGTGGTGATGTATAGATTCAAAATGAAAATGAAGGAAGAGGAGTTTGGGCTGCCCGTTGCAGCGACGAAAGAGCGCCGCAACGCCGTGCTATTCGTTACAAGTCCTCGCCGGTTTCAAGACCCCAAAGGTTTTTAAAACCTTTGGGGTCTTGAAACCGCCTCCGGGCTTTCCGCCCGCCCGGCGGGCACTGCTATCACTGGCAGAAAAAAAACACATTTCCTCACGCATAAGTTTTGAGCATTCGCTTTTTGAAACTTTGGCAAACCGCTTGCACACCCTGCTTTGCAATCCTGTATTTTTACCAGGCATGACACGCTTTCTACTCAGACGCATTTTCCTTCTCGGCGTTGCCCTCGCGCTCGCCGGGATCACGCATGCGCAAACCGAAGGAGGAGGAAGTGGCGGCGGAGGCAACGGCACCGAGCAGAAAGCCCCCAGCAGCAAAGCCAAGCGGAAGAAAGACAAAGCGGAGTGGAAGAAGAACCGCAAGAAGCAGATGGACGACGAGAAGATGCGCAAGGAGTACAACAAAAAGTACAACACCAAGAAGACGCGTCGTCACATGAAGCAAGCCCAGAAAAAGGCGCAGAAAAACAACGAGCACAAACGCGATTTCTTCCTCGTCCGCTGGTGGAAACACCTCACGCACAGGTGACGCTCCGGCATAATTTCCTCACTTTTTCAGGTCCCCGGGCAACCCTCGCCCGCCACTTACCGCCGCTTTTCCGCCACCTGCGCACACTCCACTGCCGGTGAAAAGAATGGCCGATCGGTTCTTGTTTCTTAGGAACGGTTTTAAGTAAATTTGTGAATCATCGTTCTTTATATTCGTTGTTCACGAATAACCCGTTCTCTCTCCCAAACGGATTTTTTCCAGGCAGGCAAGAGAAGCCGCCGGTCAGTTTTTCTGGTACCGGCTTAAACGAAAAAGCCCTCATCTCCGCTTTTCCGTCCACCGCTGCAACATCCCCCCGGCAGCGGGTTTTCACAAAAAAAGTTCCCGGTAATGACGGGTGTTTTTTGCCTTTATTTATTTGACAACCAAGCGAATAAAGGTGCTTCTGGACGTGTAAAATATTGTTAAAACAAATTTTGCGCACCAGAAATAAAACTCTCTATATTTACCGACTTTATTTTGCACGACCAATCTCATCACGCAAACAGAATTACTATGCTGCGAAAACTCTACGTAGTGCTTGCTATTCTATTGGCAAGTGTCGGCGTCGCCTACGCACAGGAAGGCGGAGCCATCAAGGGGAAAGTCATTGACAAGGCAACACGTGAGGGCGTTCCATTTGCAATCGTCACCGTTACGAAAGACGGTGTGTCTGCAGGAGGCGCTCAAACGGACCTCAATGGCGATTTCCAGATCAAACCCCTCGCCCCCGGTACTTATACCGTGAAAGTTCAGTTCACCGGTTACCAGCCGGTCGAGCTGCAAGGTGTTGTAGTGGCCGACCTTAAGACCACCTACCTCACCGGAACCAACCAGATCGAGCTCTCCACGAGCAGCATCGAAATGAAGACGGCTGTCGTGGTTGCGTACAAGGAACCGCTTATCGACCCGGATACGAAATCGGGCGGTACGGTTACCCGCGAAGAGTTCCTGGCGATGCCTTCCAAAAACATTAACTCGGTAGCCGCTACCACCGCTGGTGTTTACCAGTCGGACGAAGGCAAAGGCCTCAACATGCGCGGTATGCGTGACGGCGGTACCGCTTACTTCATCGATGGACAGCGTGTCATTGGTAGTGCTAACCTTCCGCTACAGTCGATCGAGCAGGTCAGCGTTTTTACCGGTGGTGTC
>CAMLEF010000179.1 GCA_946478675.1 uncultured Flavobacteriales bacterium
TCCCATTGGCCACCCGAAAAAGAAGCTTCGCAGAAATGCGGGGCTTTTTTGTTTTAATCAGATTGTGTTCTGAGGGTCGTGGGTTCCCTGCCCGCCTGCGGCAGTCAGGCGGGCCTGTCCGACCGCGAGTTGGAAAGTGTGTGGATAGGGCGGAGAGTCCCATTGGCCACCCGAAAAAGAAGCTTCGCAGAAATGCGGGGCTTTTTTGTTTTTACGAGGGACTCGTCTATACTTGCTCATGGAAACCCCCAACCCTTACCACCAGCCTTCCAGTCCTCAGAACCCGTTTTTCCAGCAGCAACAACAGCCCGGCAATCACAAGATCGGCGTGCGCTACGGTTTGGGAATGCTGATCGGCGGCGCAGTGATCGTTGCCATCAACGTGATCATCCTGCTGGTTTCGGAACACTATCTTCCCAAGCTGCTCTTCGTCGGGTTGGTATTATTCCTGTCGAGCCCCATTTTTATGGTTTTCCCGGGAAGGCCGGTCGCGCAAAAGCCGGAAAAGAAAGAAATGGGAAAAGCGCTCTGGCGCAACAGTTCCGGCTTTCACAAAACGATGTGGATCACCTGGAGTGCGGTTGCTGCGGTCGCTACTTTTTTCCTGATGGATTTTTTCGGGCTGAGCCTGTTCCGTTAAAGCTCTGCCAGCACCATTTCTGCCGCTTCTTCGCCGGTGAGGCTTCCCAGCGCGACGCCCATGCCGCCCATGCGAACGGCGCAATACACGTTGCCGGAAATCTTCTTCACGATCGGCGCTTTCTTTGCGCCCACACCCATCGTGCCCGCCCAGCGCACGTCAACCGTGTACGCCGTTCCGGGAAGGATCATCGTCTCCAGCAATTCGTCGAGCTTCGACTGGATGCGTTTGGTGAGCGCGTGTTCCGCCGTCGTTTCTCCTTTGAAATCGAGGTTGCGTCCGCCGCCGAATAAAACGCGGTCGCCGATGTTGCGGAAATAATAATAACCGCGGTCATAATGGAACGTGCCTTTCAGCTTCAGTCCCGGGATCGGCGCGGTGACGAGGACCTGCGCGCGGGCGGGCTCCACGTCTTCTTCCGGCAACAGCTGTTTCGCGAAACCATTCGTGCACACCAGCAACCGTCGCGCGGCAAACGTGTAGCCGTTTTCCGTCGTCAGTTGCAGCCCGTCGTTCGTGGGCTCGAAGCCGGTAATGTCCAGCCCGTTCAGGATGCGGACGCCGGCCTCTTTCACCTTATGCAGCAGCGCTTCGATCGCCATGCCGGTGTTGATCTGTCCTTCGCCGGTATTCAGGATCATGTGCTTCACCTTCGCGAAACCAAATGCGGCGATGTCTTCATCGGCATTGCGATAGGTCTCGTCTTTGCCGGTAATGCTTTTCATGCGCTGGTTGAAGCTGCTGAGGTAGGCGGCGTTTTCTTCGTAAGAATGTTCATCGTCGAAAACTTCGTAGCCGCCCCAGGGATGAAAATCCATCGCAGCGTCGCCGATGTTTTCGCGCAGCCGCAGCAAGCCCTGGTACCGTTTTTCCACCAGTGCAAAAACTTCCGATTCCGGCAGTCGCTGCAGGTCGTCGACCAATTCGGAAACGCTGCCGAAGCAGGCGAATCCCGCATTTTTGGTAGTAGCGCCGCTCGGTAATGCGCCACGCTCCGCAATCAGCACGTTCAGCTTCGGTTCTTTTTTCTTCAGCGATAACGCCGCATTCAATCCCACGATCCCGCTGCCGATGATGACGACGTCGATGTTGCTGAAATAGGTTTCCCGTTCCCAAAAGCTCGCTTGTGTCCGCATAGCGCAAATGATTGGTTTCGGTAAAAATACAGTGATAGCCCCGCTTATGCGCAGTAAGCCGCTTCCTTTTCCGCGGAAGAAAGAAAAATGCGGGTAACCTGAAGCGTTTCCATTAGGGCCGGCAGCCCGGGTTCCGGTTGTTCCAAGTGTTTTCCCGGAGCACTTTCGCAAGCCGTGGCATGGAAAATGCATAACTTATCGTAAACCCCATTTCCATTGGAAGGAGATCGGGATTTTTGACCGATATTTGACCTCTTTTACACCTCTTTTCCGTTATATGAAGGGTTTAGCCCCGCTGAAAAACCTTATTTGGGTCATGTTGCTGGTATTCCTGCCGGCCTTGTCGTTGATTGCCCAGCCGCCGCCGCCGGCCGCCCCGGAATGGCAGTTTACGTTCGGCGGACGCGTAACCGAATTCAACGAAAAGAAGCAGCGCGATCAGCCGCTCGAAGGTTGTACTGTGACGCTGATGAAAGGCGGCTCGCAGCTCCAGACGATCAACACCGACAAGAACGGCAAGTTCAAATTCCGCATGGACCCGAACGGTGATTACACCATTTCGGTCACCAAAGCCGGCTATATCACGAAACGTTTCAGCATCAACACCTACAACGTTACCAACGAGCGGGCGCAAAATCCATTCAGCGAATTCGACGTCGACATCGATCTTTTCAAGATGTACCCGGGGCTCGATTATTCCTGTCTCGACAAGCCGATCGCGCGTATCATTTACAACCCGGCGCCCGACGTCGACGATTTCGATTACGACAAGATTTACACGGCGCAGATCCAGGCCTGCATCGACAACCTGAAACGACTGGCCGATGAAGCCCGCCGGAAGCAGCGCCTGTATGAAGATGCCATCACGCGTGCCGATAAAGCTTTTGCCGGTTCCGATTGGGCCGGTGCAAAAGCCGCCTACCAGGAAGCCAGCGGCATTATTCCGACCGAACAATATCCGAAAGACCAGATCGCGCTTTGTGATCAGAAGCTGGGCGCTGCCGCTGCAAATGCCGCCAATGATCAGAAGTACAAAGACCTCATCCGTGATGCCGATGCGAAATTCGTCGCCAAAGACTGGGCGGGCGCAAAATCCGTTTACCAGCAGGCGTCCGCATTGAAATCCACGGAACAATATCCGAAGGACCAGATCGCGAAATGCGACAGCAATGCCGCTGCTGATGCCGCTTCCGCCGCGAACGAGCAGAAGTACAAAGACCTGCTCAAAGACGCCGACGCGAAATTCACCGCCAGCGATTGGGCCGGTGCGAAAGCGGTTTACCAGCAGGCTTCCGCCATGAAGCCCGCGGAAAAATATCCGAAAGACCAGGTTGCGCTGTGTGACCGCAACATCGCCGCCGCCGCTTCAGCTGCCGCAAATGAGCAGAAGTACAAAGACCTGATCAAAGACGGTGATGCGAAGTTTGCTGCGAAGGATTGGTCGAATGCGAAGACCGCTTACCAGCAGGCGTCGGCGCTGAAGGCTACGGAGCAATACCCGAAAGACCAGATCGCGCTTTGCGACAAGAATGCAGCAGCAGATGCAGCAGCGGCAGCCACCGAGCAGAAGTACAAAGACCTGCTGAAAGATGCCGATGCGAAATTCGCTGCGAAGGATTGGGCGAATGCGAAGACCGCTTACCAGCAGGCGTCCGCAGTAAAACCCGCCGAGCAGTACCCGAAAGACCAGGTTGCGCTGTGCGATAAGAACGCCGCGGCGGATGCAGCGACAGCCGCACAGGCCGCGAAGGATAAACAATACGCCGACCTGCTCAAGGATGCGGATGCAAAGTTTGCCGCGAAAGATTGGGCCGGCGCGAAGAACGTGTACTCCCAGGCGTCCGGTATCAAGCCCGCAGAAAAATATCCGAAGGACCAGGTCGCGCTTTGTGATAAGAATGCGGCGGCGGATGCATCGGCGGCGGCAACGGACAAAAAATACAACGACCTGCTCAAACAGGCCGATGACAAATTCGCGGCGAAAGACTGGGCCGGCGCTAAAGGATTTTACACGCAGGCTTCCGGCGTAAAACCGTCGGAGCAATACCCGAAAGACCAGCTCGCGCTTTGCGACAAGAACATTGCCGACGATAAGTTAGCTGCGGATAAAGCGGCGCAGGAAAAGAAATATGCCGATGCGATCGCTGCCGCCGATGCGAAATTCGATGCGAAGGATTTTGTAGCGGCCAAAGCGAAATACACCGAAGCTTCCGGATTGAAACCGGCGGAACAATATCCGAAGGATCGCATCAAAGCGTGTGACGACGAGATCGCGAAAGCCGGTGTGGACAAACAGTACGCCGATCTCGTGAAGCAGGCCGATACCAAGTTTGCTGCGAAAGATTGGGCAGGAGCGAAGGCCTTGTACGAGCAGGCTTCGACCGTGAAGAGCGCGGAGCAATATCCGAAGGACAAGATCAAAGAATGTGACGACAAGCTCGCGGTAGCTGCGAAGGATAAGCAGTACAACGATCTCGTGAAGCAGGCCGATACGAAATTCACGGCGAAAGACTGGGCCGGCGCGAAAGCCGTTTACCAGCAGGCTTCCGAGGTGAAACCGGAAGAGCAGTACCCGAAAGATCGCATGAAAGCCTGCGATGACAACATCGCGAAAGCCGGTGTCGATCAGCAGTACAATGATCTCGTGAAACAGGCCGATGCGAAATTCGGTGCGAAAGACTGGATGGGCGCCAAGGAGATTTACCAGCAGGCGTCCGCAGTAAAACCGGCGGAGCAATATCCGAAAGACAAGATCAAAGCCTGTGACGATGCCGTCGCGAAAGAAGGCGTCGACAAGCAATACGCGGCGTTGATCGCTTCTGCCGATGAGAAGTTCAAAGCCTCGGATTATGCCGGCGCAAAAGACGTTTACCAGCAGGCTTCTGCGTTGAAGACGGCGGAAGTTTATCCGAAAACGCAGATCAAAGCCTGCGACGATAAGATGGCGGGCGCTGCGAAAGACGCGCAGTATGCCGATCTCCTCAAACAAGCCGATGAGAAATTCAAAGCTTCCGACTGGGCCGGTGCAAAATCCGTTTACCAGCAGGCAGCTGCATTGAAAGCAACGGAAGCTTACCCGAAAGACCAGATCAAGATCTGCGATACGAACATCGCGAAAGAAGGTGCAGATAAGAAGTACACTGATCTCATCGCGCAGGCGGATACGAAGTTTGGTGCAAACGATTGGGCCGGTGCAAAAGCGTTGTACCTGCAGGCCTCTGCGGTGAAAGGAACGGAGCAGTATCCGAAAGACCAGGCAGCAAAGTGTGATGACGAGCTGAAGAAAGCGAAAGACAAGCCGTACAACGATCTCATTGCGCAGGCGGACGACAAATTCAAAACTTCCGATTGGGCAGGAGCGAAGTCGCTGTACCAGCAGGCTTCCGTGATGAAACCGGCGGAAGTGTACCCGAAGGACCAGATGAAAGTTTGCGACGCCAACATCGCGAAAGAAGGAAAAGACAAGAAGTACACTGATCTCATCGCGCAGGCGGATACGAAATTCGGCGCGAGTGATTGGGCGGGTGCGAAGGCCATCTACCTGCAGGCTGCTGCGGTGAAAGCGGAAGAGCAATACCCGAAAGACCAGGCCGCGAAATGCGATGCGAACATGACGGCGGATAAAGACAAAGCTTACGCCGATCTCGTGAAGCAGGCCGACGATAAGTTTGCCGCGAAAGACTGGGCCGGTGCAAAAGCCGTTTACCAGCAGGCTTCAGCGATGAAAGCGACGGAAGCGTATCCGAAGGACCAGATTAAGATCTGCGATTCAAACATTGCGAAAGAAGGCGCCGACAAGAAATACGCGGACCTGGTTGCGCAGGCGGATACGAAGTTCGGTGCGGCGGATTACGCGGCGGCAAAAGCGCTGTACCAGCAGGCTTCGGCCGTGAAAGCAGAAGAGCAATATCCGAAGGACCGCATGAAAGCCTGCGACGACGAGCTGGCGAAACAAGGCGCCGACAAGAAGTACGCCGATCTTGTGAAGCAGGCCGATACGAAGTTCAATGCAAAAGATTACGCCGGAGCGAAAACGCTTTACCAGCAGGCTTCCGCAGCGAAGGAAAACGAGCAGTACCCGAAAGACCAGGTCAAGGCCTGCGACGATGCGATGGCCGCAGCGGGCGTTGATAAGCAATACAATATGCTCATTGCGCAGGCAGACGCGAAGTTCACGGCGAAAGCCTGGTCGGCAGCGAAAGATCTGTACCAGCAGGCGTCGGCGGTGAAACCTTCGGAGCAATACCCGAAAGACCGCATGAAGGCCTGCGACGATAACCTCGCTTCGGCGGCGGATAAAGCGTACAACGACAAGATCGCCGCTGCGGACACGAAGTTCAAGGCGAATGATTTTGCCGGCGCAAAAGTCATTTACCAGGAAGCGTCCACGATGCGCCCTGCCGAGCAGTATCCGAAAGACCAGGTCAAAGCCTGCGATGATAATATTGCGAAGCAGGGCCTCGACAAGCAATACAATACGGTTATCGCTGCTGCCGACGCGAAGTTCAATGCGAAAGATTATGCGAACGCCAAAGCGAAATACGAAGAAGCGTCCGCATTGAAACCGGCCGAGCAATATCCGAAAGACCGCATCAAAGCCTGCGACGAAGCGATCAATGCGTCACTCTCGCTCGAGCAGAAATACAAGAACGCCGTCGCGAAAGGCGATTCCGCTTTTGCTGCTACGGATTACGAAACGGCACAATCCGCATACCTCGAAGCGAAGAACCTGAAACCGTCCGAAGCGTACCCGCCGAAAAAGCTGGCGGAGATCAACGCGCTGCTGGCTGCCGAACAAAAGGATAAATCGTACCGCGCGCTCATCGCGAAGAGCGACAGCCTCTTTGCCGCGAAGGATTACGAAGGCGCGAAGCAATCGTACACCGCTGCGACGCTGCAGAAGCCGGCCGATCAATATCCGAAGGACAAGCTGGCCGAGATCAAGCGCATCCAGGACGACGTCAAGTTCGAAGAAGCGAAGACGGCCCGTTACAACAAGCTGATCGCCGACGCCGACAAGAAATTCAAGGCGAAGGATTATAAGGGCGCAAAGATCGTTTACCAGCAGGCACTGCAGGAGAAACCGCTCGAGCTGTACCCGAAAACGCAAATCGCCGCGTGTGATAAAGCGCTGAATCCGCCGGTCGTCACCAACAACACACCGGTGAAGGACACGACGAAAGCCGATGTTTACACCAACGATATTGCCGCCACGCACCAGCAAGGCATCACGGAAGAAACCGGCACCGACGCCGGCGCGCAGATCGTCACGCGTTACGTAGTCGTCGGCAACCAGGGCTGGAAATACACGAAGAAGGTTTACTCCTGGGGCACGTTCTACTTCAAAGACGGCCAACAGATCTCCGAAGGCACTTTCAATTACGAAACGTCTCCCACCCGCGTCCAGCAACAGCAAGCCGAGTGGGATAAGAACCACAAGTAATTACAGCAAAGACTCCATTCATGAAAAGGTTCGCCTCCCCGCGGACCTTTTTTTTATTGCTGGAACTCAGTCGTGTATTCAATTACAAACGTTTGTAAACGGATATAAACGCTTGCTAACCGACTGATGGGAATGGAGCATTTCAATTTTGCGGCAGAATCCTGATGTCGGAGTTGCGTGTTGCGGAGTTGCGAGGGACGGATTATAGATGCTAAAAAAATGTACTATGAAAGATATGCTTGACTCTTTGCGGTTTTACGTCACCGCTTGTGATTTATGGAAAGAAGGATGGAACGATACAGACCTTCTCGGAAACGATTATCGTGGTAAAGAAATTTCAAAACAACTGGTCCGCTCGCTTGGTTCTATTTCAGCAAACATTGAAGAAGGATACGGACGCGGTTACGGACAGGATTACAGCAGGTTTCTGCGCATTGCCCGGGGATCCGCCCGGGAAACCAGAGGCTGGTATGTCCGCTCCGGCTTGCTGTTACCGGCAGTTACTGTAAATCAAAGAACAGAAAAACTGGACTTTGTCATTGCCGCTCTGACAAAAAGTATCCGCACGCTCGAACAGAAAAAACATATCACTCCCTATTAATCAAATCGGTAATACTCTCTTCCCGTGCACCCCGCACCCCGCAACTCCGCAACCCAACCTCAGATATAAGCACGACTGTACCCTTTTATTCTATCTATTCATTTAACTTTTAAATTCTCTACCATGAAAATGCTCTTCAACAACGTCCAGCTCATCGGCAATCTCGGCATGAACCCCGAAATCAAATGCACGCCCACCGGGAAAAAAGTGGCGCGGTTCACACTCGCAAACGTCAATTACAAAATGGCCGGCGATTCGAAAACCTCCAGTGTAAGCTGGTTCAACCTCGTGGCGTGGGACAAGCAGGCGGATATCGCGGAGCAATATCTCTACAAAGGACGCAAAGTCGGCGTCAGCGGCCGGCTCGTTACCCGCAGCTGGGAAGACAGTGAAGGACACAAGCACATGATGACGGAAATTATCGTCCGCGATATCGTGATGATGGACGACGGACTGGCGAAAGCGGCATAACGATCCAAACCACGGAGTTGCAGCATGCGGATGCAGGACAGCGGCTCCGTGGTTATTTTTTCATTTGCGTGTTTTCAGAATTGTCTATCTTAGCCCGAACCACAAACCACCACTTTTCACTATGGAAAATAATCCTCCTCCGTTCCCGCCGCCGCCGCCGCAGTTTCCGAATCAACCGCCTTTCCCGCCCCCGAATCCTTTCATGCAGAATCCGATGGGCGGAGGTGGAATGGAGCTTCCGAATGCAACAGCCGTGCTCGTGCTCGGTATCATTTCGATCGCACTCTGCTGGTGCGGCGGAATCGTCGGCCTGCCCTGCGGTATCATCGCCCTGGTGCTCGGCGCCAAAGGCATGAACCTGTATAACCAGAATCCGCAGGCGTACACGACGAAGTCTTTCAACAACCTGAAAGCCGGTCGTATCTGCGCGATCATCGGAACGATCCTTTCCGGCCTCTATCTTATCCTGACGATCATCAATCTCATCGTCAACGACGGCCGTTATTACAACGCCTGGGATATGCACTATTAAACAATGATTCTTTATCGACCGTTCCGGGAAACCGGGACGGTCTTTTTCATTCATGGGATTCATTCACTGGTTGGAAACGCACATGCTGACGTGCCCTTACAAGGCCATCACGGGGCACGACTGTCCCGGTTGCGGCATGCAGCGTTCCTTCATCCTGATGCTGAAAGGACAGTTCCTCGACAGCTTCGCGATGTTTCCC
>CAMLEF010000180.1 GCA_946478675.1 uncultured Flavobacteriales bacterium
AGAGATCGGTTTCGTTTTTCAAACCTTCAACCTGCTGCCGCGACAAACGGCGCTCGAGAACGTCATGCTGCCGCTCGTGTACGCCGGACTTTCAAAGGCGGAACGCATCAAGAAAGCGGAACATGCGCTGGAGCAGGTCGGGTTGAAAGACCGCATGCACCACCGGCCCAACGAGCTTTCCGGCGGACAGCGTCAGCGCGTGGCGATCGCGCGTGCGCTGGTGAACAACCCGGCCATCATTCTCGCCGACGAACCGACCGGTAACCTCGATTCGAAAACGTCGATCGAGATCATGGCGCTGTTCGAAGCGATCCACAACAACGGCAACACGATCATCGTGGTTACGCACGAAGAAGACATCGCGCAATATGCGCATCGCATCGTTCGCATCAAAGACGGCACCGTGGAGAACGACCGGCAGAACGAGCATATTCGTCGGGCTGAATCACCCGCTCAGCCGGTGAAAAGTTAAGGTTGTATTATTTACCCCATGGAATAGAAAACATTGGCTATTTTCGCGGCTCAACCTAAACCAAAAACCACTAACTCCTCATGGGATTCTTCGGAAAAATCAAACAATTCTTCGGGGTGGGTACTGTAAAAGTGACCCTGACGCCCCCCGCCACGTTCAACACGAACGACGGCACCATCAAAGCAACGGTAGAACTTCTCGCGAAAAGCGATCAGACGGTTGAAAGCGTAGAGGTCGTTTTCGAAGAGAAATGGAGCACCGGCCGTGGCGATGAAAAGACGGAAAAGAAATTCACGCTCGGCAGCCAGAAAGTGGCAGGCTTCACGATGAAAGCCGGCGAAACGAAGAAGATCGACTTCGCTATTCCGTTCTCCTACGCGAAATCGGACAACGAATCGATGTCTGATAAAGGCGGCGTAGTAGGCGGCCTTGGCAAACTCTCCTCTTTCGCAAGCGGCGAGAAATCCACCTTCCACCTCGTGGCTACCTGCGACGTGAAAGGCGCAACGTTCGATCCGAACGACGTGAAAGAAGTAAAACGCGTGAAGTAACATTCACCGCTTCGCTCCTAAAACAGGCTCTCTTCCGGGAGCCTGTTTTTTTATTCTGTAACTTGAGTACACTTTTCAAGCCGCCCATGAAAAAACTGCTACTCTCCCTGCTGATCAGCGCGCCCGCTTTCTGCCAATCGGTGATCGACGCGCATTTCAAAATCGACCAGGTCGGTTATCGTCCTTCCGACCGAAAAATCGCCGTCGTTTCGAATCCGCAAACCGGCTACAATGCGCCCGACCCGTACACCCCCGGCGCTACACTGCAGATCTGCCGCGCTTCCGATAATTCAGTGGTTTATTCCGGAACGCCCGTCGCCTGGAACGGCGGAGCGACGCACCTGCAGTCGGGTGATAAAGCCTGGTGGTTCGACTTCAGCGGCGTAACGGCAGTCGACGATTATTATGTCAACGATCCGACGAACAACAAGCGCTCGTACACGTTCCGCATTGCGCCGGATGTTTACAATGATGCATTGAAGTACGCCTTGCGCATGTATTATTTCCAGCGTTGCGGAACACCGAAAGCGATGCCGTATGCGCTGAACAATAATTACACGGACGTGACTTGTCATCACGGCGCGTTGCAGGACCTCGATTGCCGCGACGTAACGAACCCGGTGTCGGCTACTTCGCGCGATCTCTCCGGCGGCTGGCACGATGCGGGCGACTACAACAAGTACACGAATTTCACGCTGGCGCCCGTGCATTACCTGCTCGGCGCATACGAGCAAAATCCGTCGGCCTTCGGTGATGCGAATGATATTCCCGAAAGCGGCAACGGTACGCCCGACATTCTCGACGAAGTAAAATGGGAGCTCGACTGGCTGCTGAAAATGCAGAACAGCGACGGCTCTGCGCTGATGAAAGTTTCTACGCAGGGATTCACCGGCGGTTCGCCTCCGAGCACGGAAACACAACAGCGCTTTTACGGTCCTGCAACTTCTTCGGCGACGCGCACCGTTTGCAGCGAGTTTGCACATGCGGCCATCGTCTTCCACGCCATGAGTGATCCCGCGATGCAGGATTACGGCGATACACTGCTGGCCCATGCACAGCTCGCATGGAACTGGCTGCAGGCGAACACCGCTTATTCCAATTACAACAACAGCGGTTTCTCCAGCGCGAATCCCGAAGTGAGCACGTACGACCAGGACGCTGTAAAATTCACCGCGGCAGTTTACCTGTATGCTGCCACGGGCAACGCAACGTATCGCACGTACGTCGACAACAATTACGCGAACATTCATGCGCTGCAGTGGACGTATTGGTATCCGTTCGAATCGGTGTACCAGGATGCGCTCTTGTATTATTGCGCAACGGCCGGTGCAACGACAGCAACGGTGAATGCGATCCGTTCCGATTGCGTGAATTCGGTTTCTTCGAACAACAGCGATCTTCTTCCCGCGTATACGGCGCAGACGGATGCGTACATGGCGCAGATGCAGGACCAGGATTATGTGTGGGGCAACAACCAGTTCAAATGCGAAACCGGTTCCATCCTGGCGAACATGGTGCGCTACAATCTCGATGCGCCGAATCAAACGAATTACCGCAACGCCGCTGCGGGATACGTGCATTACATCCACGGCGTGAACGCGACGGGCTACTGCTTTCTCACCAACGGCAGCGCATTCGGCGCCGATCATTACGTGCTGCAGATCTATCACGGCTGGTTCGGCGACGGAACGATCTTCGATTCGACGGCGAATTACATCGGGCCTCCCCCGGGTTACCTGCCGGGCGGCGTGAATGCGAATTATTCTCCCGACGCAGCATACAGCGGTCCGCCGATCAGTCCGCCGCAGAATCAACCCGTCGCGAAGAGTTACAAAGACTGGAACACGTCGTGGCCGGAGAATTCGTGGGAAGTGACGGAGATCGCCATCTACACGAATGCGGCGTACGTGAAGCTGCTCTCGATGTACGCGGATTCGGCGGCTGTTCCGCTGGCGGTGAATGAGCCGGCAGCAACGCTGAGCTGGTCGGTGTATCCTTCGCCGGCGAATGAGCGCATCAGCATTGATGGCCCGGCAGGGAAAAGTGTAACGCTTTCGCTTTACGACCTGAAAGGATCGCTGATCCGGACCACACAAACGATCGCAGGAGGAGTTGTCTTTGTAGGCGACTTGCCTCCTTCCATTTACGTTTGTGTATTGTGCGACGATCATACAATGGTCACACAGAAACTGATCATTACAGAATAAAAAAGACCCGCTTTCGCGGGTCTTTGAAAACCTCTTTGCAGAGGCTTTATCTTCATCACAGTTACGTTGTCATTGCTGACAAGAGGCTTGACTGGATATCGCATTACAAAGATAAGCCTAATTTCGCACATCGGTTTCCCGATTCTTAAATTTCCAGTTTAACCCTTATGCGATTTTCTGAATTTCAATCACACTTTTCGGTTTCCCGGACCAACCGATACCTGTTTGCCTGCAGCAGCAACACACAGCGGGCGATGCGGCTGTACCAAAGAAATCTTCGGCTTGCACAGGCCTTTCACCCCTTATTAAGCTCGTTCGAAGTTGTCCTGAGAAATAAGATCAGAACAGTGTTGGACGCCTACTTTTCCAATACCGACTGGATCATTCACGAGCAGACGGGCTTTATGATCTCTCCGCGCCTTACCCGGCATGGCAGGGCCGATCGTTATATCCTGACGGAAGTGCAAAAGGCCCGGCAAAAACTAACCAGGCGTCATCGGCCGTTAACCGCTGAGAATATTGTTGCGGAACAGACGCTGGGTTTTTGGGTGGCACTTTTCGATGACAATTATTTTGGGGTATTGTCCGCAAGTCCTATGCGCGTTTTTTCCCATCTTGCAAGACCAAATCGTGCGACTGTTTTTGCCAATCTGCGACGAGTCCGCGATTTCAGAAACAGGATCAATCATGGCGAACCGATTTGTTTTAACGGAGCGCTGACTGATTTTGTTGAAGCAGTGCAAGTGCGGGACCTTGTGCTTGATATGAGCGGATGGATGAGTCCAAGAACGCGGCAATGGATTGAACAGCTGGACAACGGAACAATAAACCGTCAAATTCGGTTAGCAACGAGCATTTAGAATCACTCACCATGACCATGAAAATTTACACCAAGGGCGGCGACAAAGGACAGACGTCACTGATCGGCGGCACGCGCGTTCCGAAACATCATATCCGCATCGAATCCTACGGCACGGTCGACGAGCTGAATTCTTGGATCGGTGTGCTGCGCGATACGATTGAAGATGCCGCAGTGAAAAGCCTGCTGATCGAAATCCAGGACCGCCTGTTCACGATCGGCTCATTGCTCGCGGCAGATCCTGAAAAATCAAAAATGAAATTGCCGGAGCTGCACGAAGACGACGTCAAACTTCTCGAGAAAGAGATCGACGCGATCGACGCTGCGGTGCCACCGATGAAAAGTTTCGTGCTGCCGGGCGGGCACCTGGCGGTTTCGCATTGCCACGTCGCGCGCTGCGTTTGTCGTCGTGCGGAACGGAACGTGATTCATCTTTCGGAAACGGCGCCCGTGAGCGAATTGATCCTGCAATACATGAATCGTCTTTCGGATTATCTGTTCATGCTTTCGCGCAAGCTGACGCAGGACCTGGGCGTGGAAGAGACGCCGTGGAAGCCGAAGATGTGAATGGAAGACGCTCGTCCGGTTACATGCAAACTGAAATGAAAAAACGCAACCGGGAAAGCTGGCGAAAAGATTGGCTGGTCCTGATCAACAAATTAACTTCTCACGATCTTCAGAAACTATCCTGGCTGGACCGGCTACAGGAAAATCCACATTGGTCTTTCGTGGAATTCATGTGCTGCTATTTTGACGATTGCCTGTTGCAAAAGTCGTACAGCGAATTCATCTCCGGCGGTTATGTTTCGCAACAGGAGTTTGACGTCCTGAACGAATGGCATCAGCTGTTGGATAATTATACTGCGCCCGATAATAAGGACGATGATCATCTTGCAATACTGAATGATCCACGCTGGCTGCAGATCATCCATGCAGGCGAGAAAGCCAAAGAACAACTTGCCGTTTTGCTTCCGGAGGACGAGCGGAAATTCTTTACGGAGAAAATTGACTACAAACAGAAGTATTGATACTGCGGACAGCCATCCCGAGAGCGAAAATCTGGTATCGCAATCCATTCCGCCCCGACGGAATCGCAGCGCAGGTCGCTACTCTTCGTCAATTAAACGACTGAGTTTTCTTTGCCGCAAGAGCTTCTCTCCCCTATGCCAAAATGCCGATTTGTTGAAATATCACCAATCGCCTGATTACCAAAATCTTACTTATTCATAAAAATTCCTGTACAAGTGCTGAGCGGGTGCAGAATCTTATACTTTTGCACGAAAATTGAGCTATTCCGAAAGATTTTTCCGAAGCGCTCAATGACAGGAAAGACGGACGTAACATTCCGGCGGCTCCTGCGTTTTAAGTAACAACCTAAATTTTGGACTATGTACTGGACCCTTGAACTCGCATCATACCTTGAAGACGCTCCCTGGCCGGCAACGAAAGAAGAACTTATCGACTACGCCATCCGCTCGGGCGCCCCGATGGAAGTCATCGAAAACCTGCAGGAGATCGAAGACGAAGGCGAAGCATACGAATCCATCGAAGAGATCTGGCCGGATTATCCCACCAAGGAAGATTTCTTCTTCAACGAAGACGAGTATTAACCGAAACTTCACCCGCCCCGGCGGAACGTTCGAATCCCAGAGCCTGTCTTTGGGATTTGTTTTTTTATGCCGCCGGTAATTCCTGCCATCTCAGCAGGATTTTTTTGCGGAAATTGATATTTAACGCCGGGTTGGCAGTAAATTGCGCCCGGAATACATTTTGATCTGTCCCCCCGAATGAAACCGACCCGGTCGCAGCAACCTTCCTCCTCGCATTTCCTCGCCATCCTGACGGGGTGCGTGCTCATGCTGGCCTGCGCTACCGGCGAAGCCCACGCGGCGACCTCCGGCGGTCTCGATCACAAACAGACCACGCTGCTCATCCGTTCGCTGAACGGAGAAACGCAGAATACTTTCCGCAAGATCCGCCACCTGCTCAACCTGTTCATCGACCAGGAGCAGGCCGGGCAGCAGCAGGCGCAGGTCCCTGATCTTTCTTTCGTACCGCAACCGCCAGCTTCGGCGTATCGCTGCGTGTACGGCTACCACGTCAAGCATCTCCGTCACCGCGAGATCCGCACGTGGCAGCTGCGGGAATGACGGCAACAGGACTTTCGCCGGGAAATTTTCCATTGCGCGAAGGCCGTCCGGGGAGCCTCTTCCCCGCCCTGTTTAATCCGTACTTTTGTTTCCCTTTAAAAAATACCGGGACCGATCCCGGTACAAATCATTTATCCCATGTTTGATTTCATCACCAAAAGCATCGCGAAGATGCTCGGCGGCTCCAAGTCGGAACGCGACGTCAAGGAGATCATGCCGTTCGTCACCGAAGTGAACGAACAGTTCGCTTCGTACAAAAACCTCAGCCACGACGAGCTCCGCAATAAAACCCATGAATTCCGCATACGCATTTCCGAATACATCGCCGAAGAAGAAACGGAGATCAAAAACCTGAAAGCCGAAGCGGAAACGCCCGATATCTCTGCCGAAGATCAGGAGAAGCTCTTCAATCAAATCGACGAGATCGAGAAGAAAGTCCTGAAGAAGATTGAAGAGATCCTGTTGGATATTCTTCCCGAAGCGTTCGCCGTCGTAAAAGAAACCTCGCGCCGTCTTTCGGAAAACCCGGAGCTGGTGGTTACCGCAACGGACCACGACCGCAATCTTTCCGTACGCAAGCCGAACGTTGTCATCAACGGCGACAAGGCGCACTGGAAAAATTCCTGGATGGCAGCCGGAAACGAAGTAACATGGAACATGTTGCACTACGACGTACAGCTCATCGGCGGTACGGTGCTGCACCAGGGAAAAATTTCCGAGATGGCGACCGGTGAAGGTAAAACCCTCGTGGCGACGCTGCCGGTTTACCTGAACGCTCTTCCGGCGCGCGGCGTACACGTCGTTACCGTCAACAACTACCTCGCACGACGCGACTGCGAATGGAACGGACCGCTGTTCGAATTCCTCGGCCTTACGGTGGATTGCATCGACCAGCACGAGCCGAATTCCAACGCCCGCCGCAGCGCGTACCTCGCCGACATCACCTACGGCACCAACAACGAATTCGGCTTCGATTATCTCCGCGATAACATGTCGCGCACGCCCGAAGAGCTCGTGCAGCGCAAGCACCATTACGCGATCGTGGACGAGGTCGACTCCGTACTGATCGACGATGCACGTACGCCGCTCATCATCGCGGGCCCGACCCCGAAAGGCGACAAGCACATGTTCCATGAGCTGAAACCGAAAGTCGAGAAGCTCGTGTCGGCCCAACGCGCTTACATCAACACGATCCTCGCAGACGTGAAGCGCATGTTCGCAGAGATCGGCAACAACAAGGAAAAAGAAAAAGAAGCCGGCCTGCTGCTGCTGCGTTGCCACCGCGGTTTGCCGAAGAACAAAGCGCTGATCAAATTCCTGAGCGAACAGGGCGCACGTGCCTTGCTGCAGAAAACCGAAAGCATTTACCTGCAGGACAACCAGCGTGAAATGCACAAGGTGGATGCGGAATTGTATTTCGTGATCGACGAAAAACACAACTCGATCGAGCTGACGGAAAAAGGCATCGACCTGCTTTCGACCTCGACAGAAGATCACGACTTCTTCATCCTGCCCGACCTTGCGCTGGTGCTTTCCGAACTGGAAAAACAATTCGCGGACGAGAAAGAGCGTCTCGTGAAAAAAGAAGAGATCATCCGCGATTACAACGTAAAATCGGAGCGCGTGCACTCAATGCAGCAGCTGCTGAAAGCGTACTGCCTCTTCGAACGCGATGACGAATACATCGTCGCCGACGGCAAAGTGAAGATCGTGGATGAGCAGACGGGCCGCGTGCTCGAAGGACGCCGTTATTCCGACGGACTGCACCAGGCGATCGAAGCGAAAGAGAACGTGAAGATCGAAGCGGCGACGCAGACGTATGCGACGGTGACGCTGCAGAACTACTTCCGCATGTACCACAAGCTCGCGGGCATGACCGGTACGGCAGAAACCGAAGCGCAGGAATTCTGGACGATCTACAAGCTCGACGTAGTCACCATCCCGACGAACCGCTCCATTACGCGGAAAGACATGGAAGACCTCGTGTACAAAACGAAGCGCGAGAAATACAACGCCGTCATCGAAGAGATCGGCAAGTGCGTGGCCGCAGGACGACCGGTGCTCGTGGGTACGACTTCGGTCGAGATCTCCGAGCTGCTCAGCCGTATGCTGAAGCTGCGCAACATCAAGCACAACGTCCTCAACGCGAAACAGCACCAGCGCGAAGCCGAGATCGTGCAGGAAGCCGGCCTCGCCGGAACCGTAACGATCGCGACGAACATGGCGGGTCGTGGTACCGACATCAAGCTCGGGCCCGGCGTAAAAGAAGCGGGTGGCCTTGCGATCATCGGCACCGAGCGCCACGAATCCCGTCGCGTCGACCGCCAGCTGCGTGGTCGTGCGGGACGCCAGGGCGACCCGGGCTCTTCGCAGTTTTTCGTGTCGCTGGAAGACGACCTGATGCGTTTGTTCGGATCGGACCGCATTGCGCGACTGATGGACCGCATGGGCCTCGAAGAAGGCGAAGTGATCCAGCACAGCATGATCACCAAATCGATCGAGCGCGCGCAGCGTAAAGTCGAAGAGAACCACTTCGGCACGCGTAAACGTCTGATCGAATACGACGACGTGATGAACGCACAGCGCGAAGTCATTTACAAACGCCGCCGTCACGCGCTCTTCGGAGAACGCCTGCAGATCGATATCATGAACATGATGCACGACGTTGTTGAAAGCGTCGTGAACACGAACCTCGAGCAGCAGAACTATTCGCAGTTCGAGCTCGACATGATCCGCATCTTCGGCATGGAAAGCCCGGTGAGCCAGGAAGAGTTC
>CAMLEF010000181.1 GCA_946478675.1 uncultured Flavobacteriales bacterium
GGTCGACAAGATCAACGTCAATCTCGCGCAGTATGAAAAGATCAAGAAGATTATCCTGCTGCCGCGCGAATGGACGGTTCCCAGCGGCGAGCTTACACCGAAGCTCAGCCTGAAGCGTAAAGCGATCCTGCAGAATAACGCTGCGGCGATTGAGAAGCTGTATGCGGAGTAAGCCTCCCGGGACATTTTACCAGTTTGTTCCTCCATCAACGGTAGGAACAAGCACCTCTTCGATGCGCTGGCTACGTTTTATAACGGCCATTCTTTTCCTGCTGTTACTAGCGAATATGTACGGTGTGTTTCGTTTTGTCGAAACCATGAACGAAGATTTCGATCGTGTAGAAAAAGCGGAGATCGCTAAATACGGCCATGCGTACACCATGGGAGACTGCTCGGGCGTATCGTTAATTCTGCCGGTGCTGATGGCCGCTTACCTGGGTGGTTTTGCTTTCTGGTCGCTTATCCTGCTCATCACTTCGCGTGCGCCGTTCCGTGCTGCATATGCAATTCAGGCGACACTCATTTTTTGCCTGGGGATTGCGCCATTTCTTTGTTGGTTAGGCAAACTTTGGATGATGGGGAAACTCCGCCTGATTTAGATGTTCGCGGAAAAAAGCCGCAGATTACGCAGATGAACGCAGATTAAATTTTTCTGCAACTCCTTCTCAACTGATTCGTGTGCTTCCCCGCTTGTTCGGGCGGAGTCGAGAACCTGTTGCATTGGAATGAGAAAGGTTCTCGACTCCGCTCGAACAAGCATTTTGGCAATAGAATTTTACGAAGGAATAATCTGCGAAAATCTGCGCAATCTGCGGCTAAAACACCCGGAACGCATGCAGCACGCCTGCGAGGATAATGCCGGGGAACAACACTTTCGTCAGCAACTCCCATAATGCAATTTTGCCTGCGTTGCGCTCACCGTATGGCGTGTCGAGCACGTGCGGCGGCACTTCGGCTTTCAGCGCTTCGTCGGTGTTGCCTTTGGAGGAAGCGTGACTTTCACCGCCCGCTTCTTCCGCAAACGCTGCGACATCTTTCGGAACATTTTCACCGAAGAAGATCACCGACACTTTGATGTTTTCTTTTTCCGAAGCTTCGAAGATCTTTTCTTTCTCCGTTTTCGGAAGATAGATGCGCCCGTCGGTGAGCACGATGATCTTGCTGTTGAGGCCCGGCTTCGTGCCCTGGCGAATGCTCGTGTAAGCCGCATTAAAACCGCCGACGATATTCGTTCCGCCACCCGCACGCATCTGCTCGAGGCCTTTGCGCACGCTCGCCGTATCTGATGCTTGAACACGATCCACGAGGACGGTCGCCTGGTCGCTGTAGGCGATGATCGTGATCACGTCACCCGGCGGCAACGCATTGATCAAAGGAAGAATGCCGTCCTTCGCTTCGTCGAGTAATCCTTTCGACTGCATCGATCCCGAAGCGTCAATGAGAAAAACGATATTGTCGCGCGCTACGGAATCACGCGGCGGAACGCAGAGCTGCTCGTTCGGCATAACTTCCGTAAGGCTCACATCGTCGACGTAGTAGTACGCATACTTGTTGAACGGCGCCACACGCAGACTGCCGTGCTGTGATTTCTTCGCTTTGTGAACGTGCTCCGGCCATTCACCTGCAAAGGAACCGAGCGTCAGGAAACTCTCGCCGCCATTGGCAATGAACGTGTCGCAGATCATCACCCATCCTTCGTCGCTCGTTACGTAATGATCATCCGAAGCGATGACCTGCGTTTTCGGCGATTGTCCGTCGAGCGAGGTATGCGTGTAATCCACCAGGACGCAATCGCGTGTAACCGCAGCGCCGAAATGATGACAGGCGAAATTGCTTTTCTCGTCGAGCGCCACGTAATAGCGCACGCAATACATCTTCCCGGCTTCCAGCGGTTGCGTCAAACGACATTCGATGTATTCGGCATAGGTATCCTGGAAAAACAACCACGTGCTGATGCTGTTTTTCGAAAGCCCTCCGATGATCGCCATGCGGCCGCTGCCGGTGCGTGCGGTTTTCGTCTTCCAGCCGAGCAGCCAGGAACTGCGCGAGTTCAGGTAATCGGGTGTGCCGCCGGTGGGCTGGAACCAGTCTTTCGTGAGGTAACGTTCATTGCCGGCGTGTGCATGCAGTGAATCGGTTTTCCAGTCGACGTAACGGTTCCAGTTGAATTTCTGGATGGCCGGCGCATGGATGTCGGCTTCGAAAGAGGGATTGGGGACGAGGTTTTTCTGCGCAGCGAGCAGGAGCGGAAAAAAGAGCAGCAGTAGAAAAAGTCGTTTCATGGCCGGAAGTTTCACAACAATCATGCCCCGTGTCAGGGCTTCATTTTCTGGAAAAGCTCGTTGAAGGCAGGATCGCTGTGCAACGGTGTAAACGTCGGATCGTTTTGCAACCGCGCCGTGTCGTTAAAGCCGAGCTCTACTGCTGTTTGTAAATTTGGCAGCACGTACGCGGTAAGGTTGAGCTTCATGTACAGTGTTGCGCGCATGTAGGCCCATTCGCTGTTGGTGGGATCGACGATGCTGTACACTTTCGTCATTTTCTCGGCAGCGTGCAGGTTGTTCGTGTGAAACGCCTGGTTGCTGTAGGAATAACAGATGAGGCTCACGTAACCGCGCAGCCGGTCGCGCATGAATTTCTCCGCGCCTTTTTCTTTCGTCTCGAAATATTCGGAAGCATGCTGCTGCCACCATGTCGTGTCGTGCGTCAATACCGCGTCGGCGAGAAATTGCTGCATGGCGGTTTCTTTTTCTTCCGCTTTTTTCCACGCCGCTTCGTCAGCTTTCACGCAGCCATCGCGATCGAATTCGCCGGAGCGTTTCATCAGTTCGCCACCCGCCGTAGTTGCGCCCGTATAAAGCAGGTTCGATGCGAGCAGGCAGCTGACTTTTTTAATCGAATCAGACTGCGTTTTAATATTGCGCGTAAAAGCGTTGACGATCGTCGTGTCGTTGTGCGCGGAAGAATTTTCCGGCCAGAGCTGCGTGATGAGCAACGCGTCTTCGAAGATGCTGTACGGCGCCCATTCGTGCTTGCCGTCGAAGACCAGCAGCTTCTTGTTCTTGTTGGCGGCATCGTGCGCATCACCGCAGTATTTACGCATCTCGAGATAATTCATGTCGCCGAGCCCTGCCATACCGACGAACAATTTACCGGGCAGATCCTGCTGCGGCGCGGCGGAATTGCAGATCATGCCTTTCACGTCGCTGCGTTCTCCGCCGATGGCTGCCGCCACACGTGCACCGCCCGAAAATCCGCAAAGGAAGATCTGCTGCGCATCCACCGGGAAAACACGTTTCGCTTCGTCGACGAGGCCGTTGCCGATGCGTTCGGTTTCATTCATCTGCATGCCGTTCTTCGAAGAATTGGAGCCGATGAAAATGTAATTCCAGCGATCGGCCAGCGACTTGTATTTGTTGATCGGCAGCTCGCCGTTGCCGTGCGCATCGAAGAAAATGATGACCGGATATTTTTTCGCCGCATCGTAATTCGCCGGCAGGTACACCGAATAGAGATTGGAAGGATCGCTTGCGCAGGAAAATTGCGTGATCGCACCGGCCTTCGGCGCTGCCGTTTGTTGTGCAGGAGCAGAATCAACCGCAGCTTTTTTTTCTTCGGTCGACGAGCAGGAAACAATGGAAAGGGCGGAGAGGAAAAGCGGAAGGAAAATGCGCATATGACAAATATAGTTGGGAGTTTTGAGTTGGGAGTTCGGAGCGGGAGTTTTCAGCAGATTGTAGGTGAACGCTGTCAACTTACCGCTGAAGGCTTATGCTGGAATAGTAATGCACCGCTGATTGCTCCTGACTCCTGACTCCGAACTCCGAACTCCCAACACCTGACTAAAAACTCCCAACTAACGCTTATCTTTCGTGTTATTCCCGCAATGAAAAAGCTCCTCTGTTTCCTGCTTCCGCTGGCGGTCCTGCTGCTTTCCTGCGGCGACAAAAAGCGCACGGTGCACGTCGCGTTTCCGTGGACTGTTCCTGACGTTGTAATCGACTATTCGAAAAATGTCGATCCGATGATCGGCACCGACGGCCATGGTCATACGTTTCCCGGTGCAACGGCCCCGTTCGGCATGGTGCAGCTCAGCCCGGATACGCGCGTGGACGATTCGTGGGATGGCTGCAGCGGCTATCATTATTCCGACAGCCTGATCTATGGTTTTTCGCATACGCATCTCAGCGGCACCGGCTGTTCGGATTACGGCGATATCCTGCTGATGCCGGGAACAGGCACGATCCATTACACGAATGGCGCCGATGGAAAACCCGGTTATCGTTCTTCGTTCTCGCACAAGAATGAACATGCAGAAGCCGGTTATTATTCCGTCGTGCTCGATAAGTACAACGTCAAAGCAGAGCTGACGGCTTCTCCGCGCGTCGGCGTGCATCGTTACACGTATCCGAAAGGAAGCGATGCCTGGGTGTTGCTCGATCTGCAGCATCGCGATGAAGTGCTCGGCGCGCATCTCGAGATCGTCGACGAGTATACGATCCGCGGTTATCGTTTTTCGAAAGCCTGGGCCGGCAACCAGCAGTTGTGGTTCTCCGCCGTTTTTTCGAAACCGATCACGAAACATTTATTCTGGAGTAATGGAAAAACGTTCGAAGCGGATTCGTCTTCGGCAAAAGACCTGAAAGCTTCTTTCACTTTCGATAATTCGGATACGCTTCCGCTGACAGTTTGCGTAGCGTTGTCGCCCGTGAGCTGTGAAAACGCAGCAATGAATCTGCAGGTCGAAGTACCGGTACAGAGTTTTGATCTGACGAAAATCAAAGTGCAGCAGAACTGGAACGCCGAATTGCAGAAGATCCGTGTCAAAACGTTGGATGAACGTAAGGACAGGGTTTTCTATACGGCGCTGTACCATTGTTTCATTGCGCCAAACGTGTATTGCGATGTGAACGGCGATTACATGGGCATGGATCACAAAGTGCATACGGATACGATCCATCCGCAGTATTCTGTGTTCTCGCTCTGGGATACGTACCGCGCGCTGCATCCGCTGTTCACGCTCGTGCAGCCGGAGCGCGACCAGGATTTCATCCATACGTTTCTGAAGCAATACAAAGAAGGCGGACGTTTGCCCGTCTGGGAATTGTCGGCGAATGAAACGGATTGCATGATCGGCTATCATTCCGTTCCAGTGATCGTGGATGCGTGGATGAAAGGGCTGACGAATTTCGATACGGCGCTCGCGTATGAAGCGATGAAACATTCGGCGATGTCGGATGAGCGCGGGTTGAAAGCATACAAGAAATTCGGTTTCATTCCGGCAGAAGGAGAAAGCGAATCCGTTTCACAAACGCTGGAGTACGCTTACGACGACTGGTGCATTGCACTTGCGGCGAAACGGATGAAGAAAGAGGAAGATTACAACTACTTCATGCGTCGCGCGCAGTCGTGGCGGAATTTGTATGATCCGCAAACGGGTTTCATGCGTGCACGGTTGAACAACGCTTTCGTGCAGCCGTTCGATCCGAATGAAGTGAATTTCCATTATACGGAAGCGAACGCCTGGCAATATTCGCTCGCGGTGCAGCAGGATATTCCCGGTCTCATCGCAGCGCACGGCGGCGACGAGAAATTCATCGTATTCCTCGATCAGTTGTTTTCCGCATCCACGCAGACTTCCGGTCGCGAGCAGGCGGACATCACTGGTTTGATCGGCCAGTATGCGCAGGGCAACGAGCCGAGCCATCACATGGCGTACCTGTACGATTTTACTTCGCAGCCGTGGAAAACGCAGCAGCTCGTTTCGAAGATCTGCGACGAACAATACAAGGATACGCCCGACGGTCTCTGCGGCAACGAAGATTGCGGGCAGATGAGCGCGTGGTATGTGATGAGCATGCTCGGATTGTACGACGTGTCGCCGGGCACCGATCGTTTCTATTTCGGAACGCCGGGTTGTCAAAGCGCAGAGATTTATACCGGAACAACTGCGCCGCTTAAAATTTCAATCAACCTTCCTTTAACTGCCAGTACAACCGTGCCGGGCGGTGCGTATGCAAAGCTGAAATCCGTTACGTTAAATGGCCAGGAGGTTACTGCGCCCTTCATCACCTATAGCCAGGTCCGCCGGGGAGGAACGCTCGATTTTGGTTTGACGGATGACGAAAAAGAAGCAGTGGTTTTTCAGCAGCAGAGTGATTCTTCATTTGCAAAAATGAAATGGCCGCTACCGCCGCGTGTAACCGCCACGTTCGTTCCCGAAGGAAAACTGCCGGTGCTGAAACGTACGTTTGTGTCGCAGATGAATGTGCGCATGCAAAGCGAAGGTTCGGTAGAAGTTTTTGCCAGCGTGAACGGCAGCAATTTTCAGAGTGTGCCGTATCTCAGCTTTACCGGGCACAACAGTGAATTTTCCGGCTACGACCTGCTGCTGACGGATTCTGCTACCATTCGTGCGTTCGCAAGAGATGCGTCGCGGCACGAAAGCGATACGGTGACGTTCCATTACAATAAAATTCCCGAAGGCCGCAGCATCCAAATGCTGTCGTCTTACAAGCCGCAATACGCAGCCGGTGGCGACATCGCACTGATCGACGGCATCCGCGGCCCGGATAATTTCCGCACGGGCACCTGGCAGGGTTACGAAGGCAACAACATCGAAGCCGTCATTGATCTCGGCAGCAGAAAAGAAATCTCGAAAGTGTCAATGGGATTTTTGCAGGACCAGGGTGCGTGGATCTTTATGCCGGAAGAAGTGCAGTATTTCATTTCCGATGATGGAAAGAATTTCACGCCGTATGCAACCGTCAGTAACACGATCGATCCGAAACACGACGGACCTGTGCTGCACGATTTCTCCGCGCAGAAAACCGTCACCGCTCGCTATGTCAAAGTCATCGCGAAAAACCGCGGCAATTGTCCCGAATGGCATCCCGGCAAAGGACATCCTGCCTGGATCTTCGCTGATGAAATCATGATCGACGCCCGATAACTTTTACGAAAATTCATGCTCATGAACCGCAAGTCATTCCTTCGCAACACGCTCCTCACAACAATTCTCGCCGGTGCCGGTGGCAACGTTTTCGCCGGTAACGGTAAAAAGAAAAAGCCGGAGCCGAAGAAGAATCCGCATTCCGTTCCCGGTTTTCCGCTGGTGATCTCCACGTGGAAGCACGGCGTGCCCGCCAATGAAGCCGCTTGGAAGATTTTGTCGGCCGGCGGTAATGCGCTCGATGCGGCGGAACAGGGCGTGCGCGTCACCGAATCGGATACGACGAACCGTTCCGTCGGTCTGACGGGTTATCCCGATCGCGACGGCATCGTCACGCTTGACGCGAGCATCATGAACGACGCGGGCATGGCGGGTTCTGTCGCATTTGTTTCCGGCGTCGAACATCCGATCTCGCTTGCGCGCATGGTGATGGAAAAAACGCCGCACGTGATGATCGTCGGCAAAGGCGCAGAGATGTTCGCGGAATCGCAGGGCATTAAATTGCTGCCGAACAAGCTGCCGGACGACGTGCGCGAAGCATGGAAAGACTGGCTGCAGAAATCGGAATACAAACCGGTGATCAATATTGAAAATCACGATACGATCGGTTTGCTGACGATTGACAAAGACGGAAAGCTTGCGGCGGTTTGCACGACCAGCGGTCTCGCGTGGAAAATGCACGGACGCGTCGGTGATTCGCCGGTGATCGGAGCGGGCCTTTTTCTCGATAACGAAGTGGGCGCGGCAACGTGTACGGGCCTCGGTGAAGCGGTGCTGCGTACGCTGTCGTCGCATACGGCAGTGGAAATGATGCGCCGTGGTGCAACGCCGCAGGAAGCCTGTGAAGAAGCGATCCTGCGCATCGTGAAGAAACATCCGAACTTCAAAGAATTCCAGGTCGGCATTCTCGCGGTGAACAAAGCCGGGGAGCACGGCGCATACGGATTGCAGCCCGGCTTCAACTATGCGCTCACGCAAAACGGCGCCAACAATTTTTACGATTCCACTTCTTATGTCCAGTAACCTCGTTTGCGCCGGCATCGACATCGGCGGAACCAATTCGGAGATCGGGCTCGTCGATAAAGAAGGACGTGTGCTGTTCCGCGAAACGTTGCCGACAAAAAATTACAGTGAGCCGGATGCGTTCATCAAAGATGCGATGCGCGTGATCCGCGGAGGCCTCGAGAAAACAGACACGCTGCTGCGCGGCATCGGCATCGGTGCGCCCAGCGCGAATTATTATTCCGGCAGCATCGAGCACGCGCCGAACATGCCGTGGAAAGGCATCGTGCCGCTCGCGGAAGGTTTCATGCGCGAGAGCGGGGAGGTGAGCGTGATCACGAACGATGCGAATGCTGCGGCGCTCGGCGAACAGCTCTTCGGCGCTGCGAAAGGACTTTCGAATTTCGTCGTTGTGACGCTCGGCACAGGGCTCGGCAGCGGCTTTGTCGTCAATGACCAGGTGCTGTACGGCCACGACGGTTTCGCCGGTGAGCTCGGCCACGTGATTATCGAAAAGCACGGACGCCTCTGCGGTTGCGGAAGAAAAGGTTGTCTCGAAACGTACGTTTCCGCTACCGGCATCGTCCTCACCGCAAAAGAAATGCTGGCCAACGACAGCCGCGCTTCTTCATTGCGGAATATCGCCGTGGAAAAACTGGAAAGCCGTCACATCGCCGAAGCCGCGAAAGCCGGTGATGAACTTGCGCGTGGTCGCCGGCCAGTCGAGCACGAAGCAGCGGTACTCGTCGGGCGCGACGGTGGGCGTGTGCGCCGCGGCCATGGGCAGGTTGACGTCGACGCGCGAGAGCGCGTGCGACGGCCCGGTGTCGAGCGGCGCGCCCTCGTCGGCGGCGTCGCCCTCCTGGGCGCCTTCGTCGGCCCACTCGCCGATGACCGCGATCTGCTCGTCGGTGAGCGAGCGATCGTCGAAGTAGGTGTTGCAGCCGCCGCCGGCCAGCCAGGGCGGCATGAGGCGCGCCTCCACGGCGGCCTTCGCCGGGACGGCGTTGTCGCGCGCGCCCGCGTAGACGTCGAGCGCGAAGGGCGCGATGCA
>CAMLEF010000182.1 GCA_946478675.1 uncultured Flavobacteriales bacterium
GGCAGGCAACCTGCTTACGTCGAGCGCTGCCACGAGCTACCAATGGTATTTCAACGGACAGCAGATCGCAGGTGCGACGAGCCAGTCGTATACCGCCACGCAATCCGGAACGTACAGCGTGCGCGTTACCGATGCGAACGGTTGCATCTACAGTTACTCTGCGCTGCTCGACTTCACGCCGGCTACCGGCATCATCGAGCAACAGGCTGCGTACAACGTAACGGTTTATCCGAATCCGTCGACCGGTATCGTTCATCTTGCGGGAGAATTCACGCAGGGCCGTTATGAAGTTCGTGTGATGGATATGACCGGCGCTGTAGTGATGGCTGCGGAAAATGAAGACGTGCTCGATCTCTCGATGCTGTCGAAAGGCGTGTACTTCATCAGCATCGCTGCGGAAAACAAAGGCACGGTAACGAAACGTATTGCAATCACCCACGAATAATAAAAAGCACCCAGCGCCATGAAAAAATTTCTCATCCTCGGTTTTGCATTGCTCGCAGCTTCTTCTGCCTTCGCGAAGAAAGTGAAGTTCGCCGTCAACATGACGGGGCAGGCGATCAACGCAACGGGCGTTCACGTTACCGGAGATTTCCAGGCGGTTGCCGGTTTTCCAGGCGGCGACTGGCTTCCGAACACGACGCAGCTTTTCCCGGAAGTGAGCGATACGAATGTGTACAGCGTGGTTGTCGACGTTCCCGCTTTCACGAAATATGAATTCAAATTCCTCAACGGCGATCAGACGTACGACGTAGAATTCGTCCCGGTAGAATCGCGCGTGTTGTACAACTTCGACGACAACCGCTGGATCTACGTCGACTCGCTGGCGAATGATACGCTGCTGGTTGGGCCGGTGATGTTCGGAGGCAATGCGCCGATCGGGAAATACCTGCTTCGCTTTCGCGTGGATATGTCGAACGAAGCGGCGATCGATCCTGCAGGCGTTCATGTGGCCGGCGCTTTCCAGAACTGGGATCCTGCGACGACACAGCTGTACAGCTTCGATGGCGCGATGTACGAATACATTACGTACGTCGATACCGGCATGAACAGCTTCGTGCACGAATTCAAATACACGAACGGCAACACGTCGGCCGGATACGAAACGATTCCTTCGACGTGCGCCATCAACAGCAACCGCGGCACCACCGTTCCGAAAGACACGATGCTCGAATCGGTTTGTTTTTCTGCCTGCGTGAATTGTTTGTCGATCGGCATCAGCGAGCAGAATAGCTCCGGTAACATTCGTCTCTTCCCGAATCCCACGAGTGAAGATGCGATGATCGAATTCAACGACGGAAAAGCTGTACATAACGTGACGATCACCGATGCTTCCGGCCGTGTGGTGCGTTCGTACAACAATTATTCGTCAGCGTATCTCCGCGTGAACCGCGAATCGCTGGCAAGCGGAATGTATTTCGCCCTCATCGACGGCGGAACCACATCGGCTGTTTCCATCAAGTGGGTTTTGGAATAGGAAACAGTCCGGGCAGCATAGCCTGCGGGAAAGATCAAGGGCGCTTCTTCTCCGCACTGCACGACGCAGAATCGGCTTGCTGCCCGGATTGTTTTCATTCCGTGCCTCCCGAAAAAATTACCGAACATGAGACTACGCATTACGTTCCTGTTGTTGCTGCTGCCGCTCTGCCGCGTATCGGCGCAAACGACGTTTTACAACATGGACACGGTCCAGGTGATCGACATCACGTTCACGCAGCCGAACTGGGATTATATGCTCGACACGGCGAAAGCGGGAAGCGACGGCTACATTCTCGCGGCGCAGGTGAAGATCAACGGAACAGTGTTCGATAGCGTCGGTGTGCGGTATAAAGGAAACAGCTCGTACGATTCCACGCGCGCAAAAAATCCGCTGCACATCAAGCTCGATTACGTGCACGGCAATGCAACGTACCAGGGCTACAACGACGTGAAGCTGTCGAATGAATATTCCGATCCCTGCATGGTGCGCGAGGTGCTGGCGTATTCGATCCTGCGCAACTACATGGATGCGCCGCTTTGCAATTTCGCGCGCGTCACCATCAACGGAACGTATTACGGCGTTTACACCAGCTCGGAAAGCATCGGTGCCGATTTTCTCAGCACGCATTTTTATTCGTCGGACAACACTTTCTTCAAGTGCAATCCGCAAAGCGTCCTCAACGGGCATTTTCCGAACCTGATTTATCTCGGCACCGACAGCGCGAATTATTACGACCGCTACGAGATGAAATCGGATGCGAAATGGAAAGACGTGGTCGATCTCTGCGATACGCTGAACAATTACACGGCGCACGTGGATTCCATTCTCGACATTGACCGCGCGCTGTGGATGATCGCATTCAACGACGTGCTGGTGAATCTCGACAGTTATTCCGGTGCGTTTGCGCAGAACTATTATCTCTACCGCGACGATAACGATCGTTTCGTTCCGGTGATCTGGGACCTGAACATGTGTTTCGGCGGTTTCACAAATACGGGCAGCGGCAACCTCAACATCACCGGCATGCAGCAGATGACGCCGCTGCTGCATTCTTCCAACGCCGCACGCCCGCTCATCATGAAGCTGCTTTCCGATCCGACGTACCAGAAGATGTACATCGCGCACATGCGAACGATCACGCAAGAGATGTTCGCCGACAGCAGCTACCAGCTTACCGCGCAAAATCTGCAAACGCTCATCGACAGTTCCGTGCAGGCGGAAGTTTACCCGCTGTATACGTACACGCAATTCCAGCAGGGTTTCACTACGAACGTCGGAACGGTGCCCGGCCTTTTCAACCTGATGGATCCGCGCGTTGCGTATTTGCAATCGACCACGCAATTCCAGCAAACGCCGCCGACGATCTCGAATGTGACGGTCGCTTCAACGTCGATCAACCTCAGCGATACGATTTGGATCACAGCTTCCGTCACGAATGCGACCAGCGTGATGCTCGGTTACCGCGATCAGTTGGCAGGAAGATTCCGCCGCACGCAGATGTATGACGACGGTTTGCATCACGATGGCGCGGCCGGTGACAATACATTTGGCGGAAAGCTGCTCGCCACTTCTGCATCGATGCAGTATTACCTCTACGCGGAGAATGCGAATGCCGGCATATTTTCGCCGGAGCGCGCGGAGCACGAATTCTACACGCTTGCTGTTGCTGTGCCTGTCGCCTCACCGGGACAGATCGTGATCAACGAATTCCTCGCGACGAACCAGGCGGACACGACGGACGAAGCGGGTCAGCACGAAGACTGGATTGAATTGTACAACAATACAACCAGCGCGCTCGATCTCTTCGGCCTGTATCTCTCCGATAATGCGACGAACCCGCTGAAGTTTGCGCTGCCGGACGTGGTTGTTCAGCCGCACGATTACATCATCATCTGGGCGGACGAAGATCCGGGCACGCCGTCGTACATCCACGCCAACTTCAAGCTTTCCGCGAGCGGCGAATGGATCGGGCTGAGCACAGCCGACAGCACGGTGCTCGACAGCATCACCTACGGCATCCAGGATCCGGACATTTCGATGGGCCGTTGTCCGAATGGAACAGGGCCGTTCACGTATTTCCTGCCGTCGACTTTCGATGCGCTCAACGCTTGTCCTGCAGGAGTAGAAGAAACCATCAACACCGCGTATATGACGAATGCTTATCCGAATCCGGCAAAAGATCACGCGACTGTGTTCTCCAATCATCCTTCGGCCGTATCGGTGCAATTGCTGAACATGAATGGTGAACTGTTGATGACGCAACGCATCGAGAACGACCAGGCGGAACTTTCACTGGAAGCGCTGCCGGCCGGTTTGTATTTCTATCGCACGGTCGATGATGCGGGATTGCAGTTGCAGTCGGGAAGACTGGTGGTGCTGCATTAAACGTTTCACATTTCTATGCGGCGATGAAAACAAAAACGGCGCAGGTGTTCATTCACGCAGTGGCGAGCCTGGCTTTCCTCTCCGTTCCTGTGCTGTCTTCGCCCGATCTGTATCATTTCAGCGAGCTGTTTTCCATTCCGCCGTTCCTGCGCGAGTTCCTGTTTTACCTGTTGCTGATCGGTTTTTATTACCTCGATTATTTCGTCCTCATCCCGCGGTTCTATCTGCGGAAACGTTATGCGCTTTTTTCACTGCTGACGTTTTTATGCTTCGTGGTTGCGTTGAGTGTTCCGTTGCTGCTGATCCCGCACGAATTTAATCACCATCCCGATGAGCCGCATCCGCCGCTGCCGATTTTCCCTGCGCTGCCGATGTTTTTCCGCGGAACGATCTACCAGTTTTTTACGTTCCTCGTCGTCGCCTTTTTTTCGCTGGTGATCCGGCTCAACAGTCAATGGCGGAAAACGCAGGAAGAGAAAAAAGATTCCGAGCTCTCCTACCTGAAAGCGCAGATCAATCCGCATTTTCTTTTCAATACGCTCAACAGCATTTATTCGCTTGCGATCACGAAGTCGGATGAAACACCGAAAGCTATTGTGAAATTGTCGGGCATGATGCGTTACGTGACGAGCGAAGCCAGCGCCGGTTTCGTTCCGCTGTCGAAAGAGCTCTGCTACATTTCCGATTACGTCGAGCTGCAGCGTCTTCGTCTCGGCAACACGATCCAGTTGAGCTACACAGTTACCGGCGATCCCGGGAAACAACAGGTCGTTCCGCTGCTGCTGATCCCGTTCGTGGAGAATGCCTTCAAGCACGGCGTCAACCCGGAAGAAGATTCGCGCATCGACATTGCCATTACGATCAACGGGCCGGACATAAAACTTTCGGTGGCGAACAACAAAGTGAAAGAACGCATTTACGACAGCACCGGCATCGGCGTCGACACGACTGTTCATCGCCTGCAGCTTTCGTATCCGTCGCGGCACACGCTGCTGATCGAAGACAATGAAAATCGTCATTCCGTATTGCTAACCCTGCGACTCTCATGATCCGCGCTATTGCCATCGACGACGAACCTCCTGCATTGGAAGTCATCCGGAATTTCTGCGAAAAAACAGAAGAGATCTCGCTCGAGAAAACGTTCACGAAACCGACGGAAGCGTTAAAGTACCTGCGCAAGTTCCCGGTCGATCTCATCTTTCTCGACATCAACATGCCGTCGTTGTCGGGACTCGAGTTTTATAAAATGGTGCAGCAGAATACCGCGGTCATTTTCACGACGGCACACAGCGAATATGCGATCGAAGGTTTCAATCTCAGCGCGATGGATTACCTGCTGAAGCCGTTTACGTTCGAGCGGTTTCGCCAGGCGGTGGACAAAGCGGTGGAGCATTTCCGTTACCAGCAACATGCCGAAGCCGAATCGACGCCGCTTTACGTTCGTGCAGATTACAGCCTCGTGCGCATTCACATTCCGGATATTCTCTACATCGAAGGGCTCGACGATTACCTGAAGATCCACTTGGAAAACCAGAAAAAGATCGTGACGCGCATGACGATGAAAGGCATTCTCGAAAAACTTCCGCCGCAAAATTTCATTCGCGTGCATCGTTCTTACATCGTTCCGTTCTCCCGCATCGAAAGCGTCCGCAATAAATACATCAGCATCGCCGGCGAAGAGATTCCGATCGGCAACAGCTACGAAGCAACCTTCTTCGATAAATTCATGGAGTAGCAGTAGGGGAGGGGTTTGGTGGTAGAGGGAGGGTGGGTTACGAATTACGAATGGGAGGTAGTATGGGAGAAGATAGCGGTAGAGAGATGGCGGGTCACGAATTACGAATGTTTACGAATATACGAATGGGCAGTATGAAGATTCTCCCGATGCATGATTCGTATATTCGTAGTGATTCGCATTATTCGTAACCCCACATCATTTCACTGCGAAAGAATCATCACCATTGCCGTTCGTATTCATTCGCATATTCGTAACCCCACCTCATTTAAATTGCGAAAGAATCATCGCTATTGCCATTCGCATATTCGTACCCATTCGTAATTCGCACCCGCCTTCATTTCATTACGTAAGAATCCCTCTACTGCTATTTCGTAATTCGCATCCGCCTTCATTGCATTGCGAAAGAATCCCTCTACTACTATCACTTCTGCTCATACACTTTCACCGTCACATCCTCTCCGCTCTCCTGGAAAAAAATAATGCGGGGACGATGCTGCTTCACCTTTGCTTTTTTCTTTTCGACGAAGCAATAGTGCTTGTTTTTTCCGTCGCCGTAATCGAAAACTTTCATGCGGAAATCGTGCAGGCCGTTTTCTTTCGCGATCATCGCATAGGCTTTGTGGCGCGTCTTCGTAATGGTGCTGCGTGCGGATTTCGGAGTTGTCGTCGCATCGCCCACACGCTTGCCGCGCGCTTCGAGCTGACGACGACGGGTTTTGCGCATTCCTTGCGAATTGGAAAGATCTTCGATCACGAGATCGCCGTCTTCGATGGCCAGGCTGCGGTGCTTGCGGTTCACGAGATGTAACGACGGGTCGCCGAGCAGGATGAATTGCTGCAGCGTTTTCAACTCCACGGCATCGATGCGCGGTGCGGAAGCCGCAATGAATCGTTGTCTCGCTTCAAGAAATGCGCGGCCGACGGAATGTCCACGCAGCACGCACGCGACAAAATATTGCGTGAGCAGATCGGCCTGTCCTTGTCCTTCGGTGGGGCCGTACGCAACTGTCGTGCTGCCGACGTACGCCGCGGCGCCGTGCAGTAAATACTTTGCAGAGATGCTCAGGTGGCGATTGCGTTTGTATTGCTCCGCGCCGTAACAACATTCCGCCGCGACAAATGTCCCTGACTGCAATTGCGGCACGTCGTCGGAATGGAAGCTCTCAGGATACGCGTTCCCGTGCTGCCCGTAGAAGTACGGTTTCTTCGAACCGCCGTGGCAGTTGAAAAAATGAATGCGCGCATTCGCCTGTTTCGCGTAACGACCTTTTTTCGAAGGCGGGCTAAGGAGCAGCTGGTCGAGCCCGCCGAAAAGATTGGCGACGGTGATCGCCGAGGAGCCGGTCCATTCTTTGGTGCTGAGTGCAAACCACCGATCGTAATAATTTCTCGGGCGCGGCTTTACGGCAATCGCGTGACGGATCAGCTGCAAAAGATAATTCACATCGCGGCCACCGTTCACATCGGGCAGTCGTCCCACCACGCGCGTCGGGTGAAGAAAATGACGGCCGTCGCGCGAGAAGCCTTGCTCGCAGGCATACGGAAGATCACTGTCGATGATGAGACGATCATCGTCGCCGGTGAGATTGTCGAGCTTCACGTGCGGCACCACGTCTTTCGAACCGAGCAGCAGCACGTAATCCGGCCGGAACTTTTTGTACAGCGCATCGACGGCGTTTTTATTCGCGCGCACGTCTTCCTCCTTGCTCACTGCACGCGCGCCGAATGCACGAATGCTTTCATCGTCGAGATAAACGAGCTTCGATTGAATGCCGCGTTTCGCATCGGCAGCGATCAGTTGCGCGATGGATTTTTCAAGACGGTCGAGGCCGGTCTTTTTGTATTTGCGGAGTAACGCGGACCGGTTGGTCAGGATGAGTTTGTCGACAGCCATGAAATCTTCGGTAAGAGGTTATGTTTTTCTGAGCTCTTACTAAAGTAGATCATTCCGGCTGTTAAAAGCAACTACACCTGGCGATCGCGGCCCGACCAGTTGTTCGAGGTGCTGAGGTCGTGCGCGCCGGATTGTTTCGCGTAAAGGAAGAGCTGCATGCGGTACGCCGTAAGCCATCCCAGCGGCATGCGAACCAAACCGAGGCCCATCGACATTACTTCGCCGGTCGGATGCTTGACTTCTTTCATTGCGAAATGCGCTTCCGGAATTTCATTCACCATGCGCGTGATGTCTTCGAGCTGCTTGTCCATCGCTGCAGGAAATTCTTCCGGCGTCATCGCAGCGGTCCATTCGGTGAACGGTTTCCAGCTTTTCCAGTCGCTGTCGTTGAGCATCACGTGGATCGGTGCGCTGCCGCAAACGGCGAGGTAACGCAGCAGCTCCGTCGTTGAACGTTGTTTTTCCGAAGGACGAAAGTCGAGCGTGCCGGCGGGAATTTTGCTGTAAAGATGTTTGCAGATGTTAATCTCCTTGGAAACGGAGTCGAGGAATTGCTCGCGGGTGATCATGGGAATAGTAGTAGAGGGATTTTGTAGTAGTAAAATGAAAGCGGGTGCGAATTACGAATGGGGTACGAATATACTAATAGCAGTAGAGGGATTCTTTCGGAGTTGAAATGAAGGAGGGTGCGAATTACGAATCTGTACGAATATACGAATGGTAGTTGAGATGATTCTTTCGCATTGAAATGAAGAAGGGTTACGAATAATGCGAATGAATACGAATATACGAATGGGTTGTTGCGTCATTCTCCCTTTTCATCATTCGTATATTCGTACAGATTCGTAATTCGCACCCCTTGGATATTGCTGCACGTACTGCTCTTGTTAAATCGGAAGCTAAACGCCTCGGGTTCGACTATTGCGGTATTTCGAAAGCGGAATTTCTTGCGCAGGAAGCGCCGCGGCTGGAGGAATGGCTGAAGCGCAACATGCAGGGCGAAATGAGCTGGATGGCGAATCACTTCGATCTCCGTCTCGATCCGACGAAACTGGTGCCGGGAGCGAAGAGTGTCGTGTCGCTGCTGCTGAATTATTTTCCGGGAAAAACGCAGGAGGATGAAACCGCGCCGAAGATCTCGAAATACGCGTACGGCGAAGATTATCATTTCGTCATCAAGCGGAAATTGAAAGAGTTGTTGCCGGCGCTGCAGGAGAAGATCGGCGAATCGATCGGGGGGCGCGTGTTTGTGGATTCTGCACCCGTGATGGACAAAGTGTGGGCGCAGCGTGGCGGGCTCGGATGGCAGGGCAAGCACACGAACCTCATCAACCGTGAAATGGGCTCTTTCTTTTTTATCGCCGAGCTCATTCTCGATATCGAATTGCAGCCCGATGCGCCGACCGGTGATCGCCAGCTCCGAGGAGGGCGCGCGCGGCAAGGTGATGGCCGGCTACGAC
>CAMLEF010000183.1 GCA_946478675.1 uncultured Flavobacteriales bacterium
ACGGTGCTCGTGCTCGTATTCTGGCGGACGTTCCGCGAAGCGCTTCGCCAGAAAAAGATCAGCGACATCCGCAACGATTTCATCAACAACATGACGCACGAATTCAAAACGCCGATCGCAACCATTTCGCTGGCGGTCGACACGATGATCAATCCCGCCGTCATTCACGATGAAGAAAAGCTGCGGCATTATGCGGCGCTCATCCGTCGCGAGAACCGCCGCATGAACGACCAGGTGGAAAAAGTGCTGGAGCTTGCGCTGGCCGAACGGAAAGAATTGCAGCTCGCGAAAGAGACGATCAGTCCGCGCGAATTGCTGGAGCATGCCGTGTCGTCGATGTATTTGCAGGCTGCTGCGAAACACGGAAGTCTCTCGCTCGAACTGCACGATCTTCCCGAAACGATTTACGCCGATCCGTTCCATCTCGAACGCGCCATCACCAACCTGCTCGACAATGCGCTGAAATATTCCGGTGATGCGCCGGTGATCACCGTGTCGGCTTCCTGCGAAAAGAACCAATTGAAAATTGCGGTCGCCGACAACGGAAAAGGCATCAGCGAAGAAGAGCAGGGCCGCATCTTCGATCGCTTCTATCGCGTTTCCACCGGCAACCGCCACGACGTAAAAGGATTCGGGCTCGGATTGAGCTACGTGAAGACGATCGTGGAAATGCACAACGGCGCTGTTTCCGTCAGCAGCAAGCCCGGGAAGGGCAGTACCTTTACCATCACAATAAATTTATGAGCCGGAAAATTTCCATCCTGCTTGCGGAAGACGATGCCAGCTTCGGCGGCGTGCTGCGCGATTATCTTGCGCTCAACAGTTACGACGTGCGTCTCTGCGTGGACGGCGAGCAGGCGTTGTCGGCATTCGAAACGCAGCCGTTCGATCTTGTGATCACCGACGTGATGATGCCCGCCAAAGACGGTTTCTCGCTCGCCGAAGAGATCCGCGCCATCAACAGCAGCATGCCATTGATCTTTCTCACCGCACGCACGCAGCGCGACGACGTGCTCCGCGGCTATCGCGCCGGCGCCGACGATTACATCACGAAGCCGTTCGATTCGGAAGTGCTGCTGGCGAAGATCAAAGCCGTGCTTTCCCGCCGCGGAAGCGCTTCGAATAATTCGTCATACGCGATCGGTAAATTTACCTTCGACATCGCGGAGCGCACGCTGAAAGGGGCAGGTGATCCCGAACGCCTTTCGCCGAGAGAAGCGGAGCTGCTGCAATTGCTCGCGGCACAGCAGAACCAGGTGGTATCACGACAGGAAGCGCTGAAAAAAATCTGGGGCGACGACAGCTACTTCAACGCGCGCAGCATGGATGTGTATGTAACGCGGTTGCGCAGACGGTTGAAAGCGGATCCCGGCATCAGCATCGAAACCGTTTACGGAACGGGCATCAAGCTGGTGGTAGTTTAATACTGCTCTGTCAAAAAAAAGAGGTTGAGTTTGGGTTTGAATCTCCCTGCTTGTTCGAGCGGTCAAATTTGAGTAACCAACAAACTATCAACAGCTTGTAAAAGTTGGGGCCGTTTTGTATTATTGTATAACCAAACACGAAAACAGCACACTCATGATCAAGTCCCTCAACCGCCTCGTCACTGGTAAACTGATCCTCGTCCTCGTTGCATTTGCGAGCGTCGCTTTTGTTGCAGAATCCTGCGGACAGAAACACGCCTGCGGCAGCAAACACCAGAAACGCCAGCGCAACAAGCGCATTAAGAAGAGCACCAACTTCATGACCTACTACACGGTCAGAGATTCCGCATAGAAGAGCTTTCGTTTTTCGCGAAGGCTCTTTTTTTTGTGATAAAAATTCAACATTTACGGAAGATACTCCACGCCACAGTGTGGAATTAAGAGCGTTGATTGTGTAACGGTTTCCACAATTTTCCGTTCGCAGCTGCGATTTTGTTTTTCCGTCGAAATTCTGAAACCCTTGCTATTGTTGAGGTTAAGCACCACGGGCATGAGGTGGCATAGTATTGACTATTGTTCCCGAAACAAATTCAACTACTATGAAAACAACACTACTCAAAACCGCGATTGCAGCGGCGTTGATCACTTTTTCAACTCACCTGCATGCTTTTACTGCCGTGACCTCTGGCGCATGGAGCAGTGCAACCACCTGGGGAGGTGTCGGGCCCGGATCGGCCGTATCGAACCAGGACATCATCATCCCGTCGGGCATTACTGTCGATATGGATGTGGATGTTTCTTTTTCGGCACTGCTGAACAACTTCACGGTTGACGGCACGCTGAACTCCACGGCCAGCCACAATCTTTCAATCACCACCGGCACGCTCAGCGGCTCCGGCACCATCGACATCCACCGCCTTTCTTTCAGCGGCGTTCTCACTACCGCAACATTCGCCGGCACGATGAACCTGAACTCGCTGCAGGACCAGGGCTCGGCGCTCACGATGGCAGCGCTCGTCAACATCAGCGATACGCTCGACCTCGACGGCGGCAGCATCGTCCTCAACACAGGATCCAACCTGACGATGATGGCCAACTCGCACGTGCGTGTGAACAACGGCTCGCTGACTTCCGGCGGCGGTCTCTTCACCACGGGCAACAGCTATGACGTATGGTACGTGGGCACCACGAAAACGACCGGCCTCGAGATCAACTCGACGACGCTGCATCATATTCACGTGGTGATGAACGACAACAACCAGGTCGTTACGCAAGGCATGAACAACGTCGTCGTGAACGGCGTGCTCGATCTGGTTACCGGCCAGTACAACCTGAATGGCAATCACTGCACCGTAATGGGCAACTTCCAGTCGGCAGCCGGCACGATGATCCAGAGCACTTCAACGTCGCGCCTTACGATCATGGGCAGCGGCTCGCTCACGAATGATCTCGTCTTCACTTCCGGCTCTACCATCGACGAGCTCACGATCGATCGTTCCAATGGTTCGGTTGGCATTGCCAGCGCACTCGGTGTGGCCGGCACGCTCTTCCTGCTCAACGGCGATCTTGACGTCAACAACGGCGGCACGCTCACGATGAACGCAGGCAGCGTCATCCACGTAGAAGACGGGAACCTCATGCAGAACGGCGGCTCCTTCATCGGAACGGCGAGCTACGACGTAGAATTCGCAGGCGGCAGCCACGATGCGGACGTGGAGCTTTCCGGCAGCGGACTGAACAACGTCAGCCTGAACCTTTCTGCTTCCAACGACACGATCGAAATGCAGAACGACGTCGACATCGCCGGCAACCTCGATCTCTCGATGGGCATGCTGTCGCTCTACGGCAACGATCTCACGCTGAACGGCACCTTCTCGCAGGAAACGACCGCGATGATGATGGGTGATTCCACTTCCGATCTCACGCTCAACCTGACGGCAGGCAACGACACGATCTGGTTTGCTTCCGGCAACGGCGGACATCTCCGCAAGCTCGTTCTCAATATCCCGGCAGCGAGCACGCTCACGCTCGGTTCCGATCTCACCGTACACAACCAGGTGGACATGACCGCAGGCATGATCGACATCAGCAACTACGATCTCACGATCAAAGCTTCCGGCTCCATCAACAACTACAGCAACAACCGTTACATCATCACATCCGGCAGCGGCACGCTCGCGATGAACGTGAATTCGAATGCGGCTTACGTCGTGTTCCCCGTCGGTACGATGACGAACTATTCGCCTGCGCAGGTGCAGCAGACCTCTTCCGGCAACTCCGGCATGTTCATGGTCCGCGCATGGGACGGCGTTTATTCCAACGGCACCAGCGGCTTCAACTCGGCAACGACCGAAAGCGTCGTGAACCAGAGCTGGGACATCAGCGCTGCAGGCCCGGTGAACGTGAATGCGAACATCAAGCTCGGCTGGGTGGCTGCTGATGAAGTGAACGGCTTCAACCGCAACATGGCGTACATCGCGCATTACCACAACAGCGCATGGGATTCGTACCTCGCCGGCATGGCTACCACGGGCGCTAACGGCACGTACGAGATCACCCGCACGGGCATCACCTCGCTGAGCCCGTTCGCAGTAGTCGATACTTCTGCTGTGCTCGGTGTGAATGAACAGCCGGTTGTTGCTGCAATGAATGTTTATCCGAACCCGACGATTGATAACGTCACCATCGAAGTTCCGGCCACAGGCCAGGCTCTGCTCTATGAAGTGTTCGATCTCACTGGAAAAACCGTATACACTTTCCAGAACAGCGACACCAAAAACCAGGTCAACCTTTCCGGCCGCCCGAGCGGTACGTATTTCATCAAGATCACGAACGTAGAAACGAAGGCTTTCGTTACCAAGCGTATCGTGAAGTCGTAAACCGACACGTTCGATAAAGCAAAAGGCCTCATGGATGATTCCGTGAGGCTTTTTGTTTTGGGATAAAGAATGGTTTCTCAGCTATAATAATCCCCGGAGGTTTCTTTGATGCTCCGGTTAATTGTTTAATAGGCTTGTTCGAGCGGAGTCGAGAACCTTTCGCATTGGAATGAAAAAGGTTCTCGACTTCGTTCGAACAAAGGGGGAAAATTCTAACTAAAAGATTGCCGGTTTTTCAGCGCTCCGGGGCTTTCTTGTTTTATCGGGATTCTGTCAGTCGTTTCAGGCGCAATTCTTTTCCGGGAGAAATGAGGATAGGAACTTTCTCGACGGTAACCGAGCTCGTGTCGAGACCGAAAGCGCTTTCTTCGGAGAGCGTTACCGGCTTCATGAAATAATAAATATCGAGGATGATCTTTTCGTAAGCCGGGAGCTCATTGTCGCCCGAGAGATATTTTTCGAGCACGACGAAGCGGAAGTCGCCGATCACGTTCTGCTTGTTGAGCGATTCGTAACGACTGGTAATGTCGACCTCGTGATTTACCACCATCTCCTGCACAACTTTACGGAACATGAGGTTGATGCGCGTCGGAACACGGAAGCCGAGGTAGAAGTCGATGCGGATGACGTCGTTCTTCATCAGCTCCGTCACTTTGTATTCCATCGTGTACGGCTGGTCGGTAACGTGAACGTGCACGAACCAATAGACGTCGGCGCGTTTCGGACGTTTCTGCAGGATGGAGTAGATGATCTTCGATTCGATCTCGTCCTTGTTATCCGCGCTCGTGAGGTAAACGAGGTGCGTGGAATATTTCGAAAGCGAATTATCCTGGCTCAGCTCGACAAGCGTCGGCAGGTATTCTTTCAGCGGAACGAATTCCACGTAACGGTTGCGGATCTTGCGGGCGTCGTACCAGATCCACATCGTCAGGATGAGCACCGAAGCGATCATCAGCGTGATGTAACCGCCGTCGGAGAACTTGTGCAGGTTGGCGACGAGGAAAAGCGATTCGATCGACAGGTAAACGAAGAGCAGCAGCGCCACCCAGATCTTCGGCACGCGACGCAGCACGAGGTAATAGTTCAGCAGCAGCGTCGTCATTAACATCGTGATGACGATGGCAAGACCGTACGCCGCTTCCATGCGGGACGATTCGCGGAAATGCAGCACGATGCCGACGCAGCCGATCAGCAGCAGCCAGTTGACGGACGGAATGTAAATCTGCCCGCGCATGTCGGTCGGGTACTTGATGCGCACTTTCGGCCAGAAGTTGAGGCGGATGGCTTCGTTGATCAGCGTGAACGAACCGGAGATCAACGCCTGGCTGGCAATGATCGCAGCCGCCGTGGCGATGACGATGCCGGTGCCGTAAAACCATTCCGGCATCATGGAGAAGAACGGGTTGCCGCCTTTGAATTCGGAAAGGTGATGGCCTTCGTGCTGGAGCAGCCACGCACCCTGCCCGAAATAGTTCAGCACCAGCGCCGATTTGACGAAGATCCAGCTCGCGCGCACGTTCTTGCGCCCGCAGTGACCGAGGTCGGAATACAAGGCTTCGGCGCCTGTAGTACAAAGGAAAACAGCGCCCAACAGGATGAGTGAAGTCCCGCGATGCTCGGGAGAAGTGAGGAGCCTGAACGCGTAATGCGGGCTGAGCGCGCGGAGCACTCCCGGATCCTGCGCGATCAGGATGACGCCGAAAACAGCGAGCATGCCGAACCAAACGAACATGACCGGACCGAATGAGCGGCCGACGAATTTCGTTCCGAACTGCTGGATGATGAACAGCGCAGCAATGATGCCGATGACGATCGGAACCGTTTTAATGCCCGGGTTGAACACGCGCAAACCTTCCACCGCGGAGCTCACGGAGATCGGTGGTGTAATGATGCCGTCCGCCAATAGCATGGAGCCGCCGACAATCGCCGGGAAGAGCAGCCACTTTTTCTTGGTGCGGCGGACCAGCGTGTACAATGCAAAAATTCCACCTTCACCGTTGTTGTCTGCGCGAAGCGTGATCAATACGTACTTGATCGTCGTTTGGAGCGTCAGCGTCCAGACGATGCAGGACAATCCGCCGAGCACCACCTCCCGGTCGATAGCGGCGTCGCCGACAATAGCTTTTAATACGTAGAGCGGGGAAGTCCCGATGTCACCGTAGATGATGCCAAGGGTGACGAGAAGGCCGGCAAATGTTACCTTCTTATGAAGGTAGGAATGGTCGTCTTTGGACATGACCTTTTAGGAAAAAAACGAGGCAAAGTTACGCGGTTTCTTCCTTCATGATGTTACTCAGGAAAAGAATTGTATGCCGCTGAAACTTTGGAAATAAGTAGACGTATTTTGCTTTGGGGTAATAGATTTATTACCTTTAAAAAATGGGCCCATAACAGCAATAAGCAAATTCGTTTTTTAAACTATTGCCGGTTCTGAGTATACCGGCTGGTCCGGATCCCATTGGTCCGCCCTGTTTAATTATAGTTCATCACCTATGACGCTACAACCTGGTTTAAATGAAAAGTTCGGAATTATCACGCCTCCTCAAAAGGAACGGATGGTTTGTTGAGAGACAAAAAGGTTCTCACATGATTATGAAACACCCCACAAAAAAAGGACAACTGGTAGTGCCTGCACACGGTCGCAATGAAGTCGGCATTGGGCTTGCCGACAAAATTCTTAAGGACGCAGGGTTGAAATAAATCAGGTCGTTTACTGATGAAGAAAATTGAAATGATAGTCGAACGGACCCGTAGCGGCTATTCGGCCTACGCTAAAAAATACAGTGTGGCGACAACGGGCAAAAATTTGAATGAGCTGAAAGAAAACATCGTGGAAGCGCTCAATCTTTATTTCGAAGAAAAAGGACGACGCATTACTGCTGCCGATATTAAAGTCATCCTCGATCTGCCGCAGTTTTTTGAATTTTACAGGGTCATCAATGCGAAAGCGCTGTCGGAGCGGATCGGGATGAATCAAAGTCTTCTTGCGCAATATATAAGCGGGAAGAAAAAACCTTCTGCCGCACAGACAGAGCGGATATTTAAAGGCGTAAGGCAGTTGGGAAAAGAATTGTCGGAGCTCGATCTCGTATAAAGGGAAGACTGCGCTGCGATCTTCTTCGTCATCACATCATCCGCGTCCGCTTCAGCAGGTAAGGAAGCAGCACCTGGCGGTAACCTTCGTTGATGTCGGCTTCCACGTAATCGATGCGGTATTGCCCGCAGCGCAGCTTCAGCTCGTGACGGAAATCGTGGATCGCTTTCAGGTACGTGTCGCGGATCTCGTTGGGCTGGACTTTCACTTCTTCGCCGGTTTCCATGTCGACGAACGTGTATGGACGGTTCTCATATTCGAAATCCAGCTCGTGACGTTTGTCGGTGACGTGGAAGAGAATTACTTCGTGGCGGTTATGGCGCAAATGCTGGAGCGCGGAAAAAAGCTCGTCGGAACCCGTGCGGGAATCGAACATGTCGCTGAAGATGATGACCAGCGAACGTTTGTGAATGCTTTCCGCTACCTGGTGCAGCGCTTCTACCGCCGACGTTTTGCGTTTTACATCCGGATCGGCAGGGAGGAGGAGCTTTTCGAGCTCGCTGAAGATGAGTTTCTGGTGCGTGTGGCTGCTGCGGGCAGGCGTGTGCACTTCGATTTCTTCGGAGAAGATCGTGAGGCCGACGGCATCCCGCTGCATCTTCAGCAGTTCCGTAAGCGCGGCGGCGCATTGCACGGAAAACGAAAGCTTGTTGTCGGCTTCTTTTCCTTTTTCAGGAACCGGAAAGTTCATCGAAGAAGAATGGTCGATCACGATCTGGCAGCGCAGGTTCGTTTCTTCTTCGTAACGCTTCACGAACATTTTGTCCGTGCGACCGAACAGCTTCCAGTCGATGTGTTTGGTCGGCTCACCGCTGTTGTACAGGCGATGCTCGGCGAATTCCACGGAGAAACCATGGAACGGGCTTTTGTGCAAACCCGTGATGAATCCTTCCACCACTTGTCGCGCCAATAGCTCGAGATGCGTGAATTGCTGCAGTTCCTGGTGATTCAGCTTCGCCATACCGTAAAGATAGAATGAAGTCGGGAGTTTTGAGTTGGGAGTTTGGAGTCCGGAGTTTGGAGTTTTGGAGAGTTTAACACTTAACTGGTATCACTCCGAACGCCCAACTCCCGACTCCGAACTATTGCTCATAATGAAACCGCAGCAGCGTCGGCTTCTTTCCCTGCGCTTCATTCGAAATCAGCAAATCACCATTCGGAAGAAAGTCGATGCCTTCGGGTTTGTTGCACAAGACGGGATCGAGCTGAATGATTTGTTCCGGCAAATTGCTTTTTCCGAAAATGAACAACATATGATCGGTTGCCGAAAGCAAAAACAGTTTTCCCGTGATCGGGTGGATCGCAATGCCGGACGTGCGGAAACGGATCGGCGGTTTTTGCCGCTTGTCTTTTTTCTTCGTCGATTTCGATTCGATTTTCAGCTCTTCCTGTTTCGCGATATAGTTGATGGAATCGACGTCGAAGCTGTAAACAGGTTTCGGCACGAGCTCCCGTTTCGCGAGATCGTACGCGTAGATCGAACGCCTAT
>CAMLEF010000184.1 GCA_946478675.1 uncultured Flavobacteriales bacterium
CTTACCGTCTACGCCACTTCTTCTTCGTTTTTCTCCCGGCGTTTCACCAGGCGGATCTTGGATTCTTCCTTGCGAAGCAGGCGTTCGATGTTTTTCTGGTGCGTGATCAGGATGAGGATCGCCACCATGATCGAGAACACGACCATCGACGGCACGACAGAATCCTTGAACAGCAGGATGACGATGAACGGCAGCGAAATTCCCGCGGAAATGGAGCCGAGGGAAACGTAGTTCGTCGCCAGGAAAACCAGCAGGAACACGCCTACAGCAACGAGGCAGGCCCACGGATGAACCGCCAGCGCTACGCCGAACAGTGTCGCAATCCCTTTGCCGCCGCGGAATCCCGCGAAGACCGGGAAGATATGGCCCATCACGGCCGCCACGCCCAGCGCAAGCTGAATGTTCACGAAATCCTGGGAATGCGCCGGGGCTTCCGTCACCACCAGCGCCATCATCACCGCCAGCCAGCCCTTGAGGACGTCCATCAGGAGCACGGGGATACCGGCTTTTTTGCCTAAGACGCGGAAGGTATTCGTAGCACCGGCATTACCGCTGCCGTGCTCGCGAACGTCCGTTCCGTAGAAAACTTTTCCGATCCATACCGCCGAAGGCACCGAGCCCAGCAGGTAAGCGACCAATAATCCGAGAATTGCGGTTACTGTCATTAGTTTCCTCCGTTATCCGAACCACCGCCTGAATCATCCGCCGGTTCGCCCGCCGTGGCGCGTTTCACCTTCTTCAGCAACAGGTTCCGTTCGTTCGGACTACCGCCGCGGTAGGTGTACTTGCCTTTGGGGACAGGGTTCGGGTTACGTTCTTTGTTATAATCGTCCGGCGCTACACGATCGTCATCCTTCATGCCCTTCAGGCTCTCCATGAACTTTTCGTTCGTAGAATAGGCCATCATGTTGCCGTTCGAATAGTTAAAGGTATACCATTTCCCGTTATCCAGCTCAAAATAGATCCAGAGAACATCGCCCGAACGTTTGCGCTCCAGCAGGATAGTACCCGGTATATATTTGTTAATCTGCGTTTTACCGATGCTTCCGAGGCCTAATTTGCCCTGGGAAATATAGGACTTCGTCTGCTGGTTCCAGGTCATCTGGACGTCCGTGAAGAAGAGCGTGTAATTCAGCTCGTCCGGGAACTTTTTGTACGATCCGTACAGGCTGAGCTGCGAGATGAGCTTGTCGGCTTTTTCTTTGCCCATGATCTCCGTGATCGCTTTCTGGAAAGTGGAACGCGACGGGTCGGTGCCGGCGAGGCTGGTGGAATTGTTGATGTCTTCCACGAGGTAATCCATCAGCTTGTCGCTGAAGAAGAAGTCGATGCCGATCACCAGGTCGAACGAGCTGCTGTGGTCGGTGGTGTTGTGCGTGGCGTTGCCGATCGGGTTCATGTACACTTTGCCGAGGTTGGCGCCCAATGCCATTTTTCCTTCGCCGTACACCGAGCAGGTCTTCGTGCTGAAGCTGACGTAATTGCCCGGCAGCGAACGTTCCACCAGCTTTTCGCGGTTCGAGATGCGGTATTCGCGGGAGGCTTTGTCGAAGAACAGGAAACCGTCGGCAGTAACGACGCTGATATCCGTTTTCGCTTTTCTCGGCGAAAGGAAGGTGCCGTAAATGCCCGAGGAATCCGGCGAAAGCGTGCTCATCAGGCCCGAACAAACCGGCTCGTCCTTATCCGTTACCGGCTCGAGCGGAACCGGGATGTAAATTTCCGTCGGGTTGATCTCGCCTTTGAACTTCAGCTTCGATTTGCCGAGCGCGCAATCGTGCTGCAGGGCCGTGGCGCCGTCGAGGACGAGGTAACGGTTGTTGCCGGCCAGGATCACTTTGCCGCGGAAGTCGAACGCGGGACTGAGGTAGAACTTCGATGAATCGGCAATGGTACCTTCTCCATACGTCTGTCCCGAAGTATCCGGCGCGACTTTCGCAAAGTGAATGATCTGCTCTTTCTTCAGCTCATCCACATAGGCGTAATCGCCCGAAGCGGTGTAGCTGTGGCTGGAATAGATATCCGTCACGCAATTGAAAAGGTGGTGATATTCCGTAACGGTGTTGGCGGTGATCTGCGAATTGGTCAGCGTTTCCATGTACGCGTTCTTCTCGATGACCACTTTGCCGCTGTCCGGCATGATCTTCGCGTCGGCCACGTCGATCTTTTCCACTTTCTCCGCGGTGATGATGTAATTCTTGTAATCGAATTTCGCTTTGGGCGCACGGAACCGCAGCGAATCCTGCTTCGGATGCACGGAGATGAATTCCGGCCCCTGCAGGTCGAGCTTGTCGGCGCCGGGTTTCGGCTTCGCACCACCGAGTTCGATCGTGCTTTGATCCATGTACCATTTGAAATTCTTCATGAAGCAGATGTACTGGTTCACCGGGAAATTCACGATCGATCCTTCCCCGTTCGCATTGAAATCACCTTCCTTCTTGTCGAAGTCGACGTGCGCGCTGAAGTTTTTCGTTTCAAAAGCAAGTCCCGCCATCTCCAGCGCTTTCAGGCTGAAATCCGAAGTATCGGCATCGGCGAAGTGCTGTTTTAATATCATCTTCTTCGAGCTCAGCTCGGCGTTGGAGAAATCCAGCTTGCCGTTGCCGGCCAGGCTCTTCGGGCTCAGCGTCAGTGTTCCGCCGAAGGTTGCGCGTCCGCTGAAAACCGTGAATGCCGAATCGCGGTTGGTGGCGTTCATGTAATCTTTCTTCGGCATCCAGTGAATGTAAATCTTGCTGCCTTTACATTCGGGATATTCCGTCTTGCCGCTGATCTTCTGCTCTTTCATGTCGAACGATTGCGCCGTTCCGTTGCAGGAGTCCGGGAAGAAAATGAAGTCGTTCGACCGGCTCGTCGACGTGATGTAATCGATGACACCGTCGCCGCGCAGGCCCTGGTTGCTCAGGCGCATCGTGTTGGTGAATTTCGCTTTACCACCGTATAGCGGGTAACCTCCGGGCGGCGCCTGTCTCGTGAAACCAAGGGAATAATCCGGCATCAGTCGCAGCGAGTCGCGGATCTCCGGGAAAATGCCGGACGACTGGAATACGCCGCCGAACTTCAGCGCTTTGTTGTCGAAGTTGTCAAGACTGTCGATGGTGAATGGATCGAGCTTGAAGTAAAATTTATCGCGGTTGTAAACGCCTTTCTGGATGCCGGGCTTATCGTAATAGACGAAAGCCGGTTTGGAAGAGGTGAAGATCGGGTACTGCGGATATTTTTTACTCCACACGCCCGACTTGTTCGCCGGGTTATCGACTTCAAGTTTCCCGTTCAGGTTTTCGATCACGCTTTTCACCTTCACCTGCACGTAACCTCCTTTCGGATCCTGCGGATCTTTCTGTGGCGAATCGACCCAGATACGAACCGAGTCCACGTTGTTCAGGCTGAGCGAAAACGTGCTGTAGTCGAACGAAAATAGTTTTCCGTAATAGTCGAAACGACCGGCCATAATCGAACCTTCGAACGTAAAATTCCGGTCTTTCTTCAGGATGATCATGTCCTGCGACGGGAACACGGTTACGTTCTGTGAATCCGAAAGGCCGACTTCCTTCACTCCGAAAAGCGTGAGGTCGTAGTTTAATAAGTTTAGCTTCGCGTTCGGCGTACCGGGCTGCACGTTGGATTCGAAGATGATGTTGTCGTAATCCTTTTTACCGGCACGCGCCGCGATGTACGTGTTGCATTTGTCCTTGTAGGTGATCATGTCGTTCACCGGATCGTAAATGAGGAAGCCCTGGTTGGAAAGATCCATGATCATCGGGCGGAGCTGCTCGGGCCCGAGCTTCCAGTATTTCGCGAGATCGATCATCGTGAATGTTCGAACGCTATCATTCACCGTATACACGAAGTTCCTGATCTTGATGAGGGGGTGCACCGGCTCGATGCCCTGCAATCGATCGTAGAGATATTGACGGTAATAATTCGCCGAAGGGAACGTTGCATTGCCCTGCGTACTTCCCGGCAATCCTTTCATGGTGATCTGCGGCTCGTTCGTCATCCACACGATCTGCGTGACGTACATGTCGATCTTGTGGAAGGAATCGTAGAACGGCGCCTGTGATGCTCCTTCATCCGAACGGAAAATGACAACACGCGAGCTGTCGGGATGCTCGTTGTTCACGAAATATTTGAAATCCACCGACGGATGCACGATCGAATCCGCATCGAGCGAGAATTTTACGGCCGCATTCTGGCTGGTGATCTTTTCATTGGCAATACTGAAGCTGGTAGACGTCACCACCAGGAAGTTTTTCCCGTTCCGCTTAAACACAAGCGACGCCGGGGCCACCTTCGAACCCGAGCCGATGAATTTTCCGCCGACCTGCGTGAAGCCTCCTTCGTAATCGACGTTCGGATACATCGATTTGATCTGGTAACGGCTGGAATAGGATTCGAAGCGCGGGAAGTTGGCCGTCTTCTGCTGCGCGTCCGCCACGAGCTTTTCCGTCATGCGGCCGGAGAGCGGCTTGTCCTTGAAATACGTTTTATCGTAGAAGGTCACCGAGTCGGCGATGTACGTAAAGCTCTTGACGGTGATGGAATAATTCTTCAGGTCGGCGTACGTGTCCTCGGGCTTGAGTCCCGCCCGCTCCCACGTCACGCGCCCGCCTTTTCCCTGCCACATCCCGGTGACGGGATAATACGTGCCGCTCGTGTTGTAAATTTTCGTGCTGTCGTTCTTCGACGTGCCCACGAGCGTTACGCCGGTAAAACGAATGGCAGGAACGCTGTCGCAGGCGAATTTCCAGCTGCCGCCGTCGGTGCGCCATTCGCCGGAAGGTGTTTTGTAAAATTTATTTTCGCTGAACAGCGATTCGCCCATGAGAATAAATTCCGAGAAGGGCTTGTTCAGCTTCCCTGCTCCTACGCTGGCAAAACAGCTCTGCCAGTCGAGGAACGTCGTCATCGGTGTGTTGTGATCGACGATCGCCTTGATGGTGTTGACGTAAGAATAATATTCCGGCGCGGGACGGAATTTCTTCTTCAGCATCAGGTTCGTGTTCTTGTACATCGCCTGCTTGATGTCGTCGGACACGCGCCCGTTCTTCCAGTATTTTTCGTTGAAATCGTCCATGAAATCGCGGCCGTCTTTCTTGTCGTAGCTCTCGAAGAAATCGCGCATTTCATCCATGAACTTGACGGGATCTTCGGTAAAAGATTTCGGCATCACCTGCGCCTGCGCTGTGTGCGTGAACAGCAGCAGCGATGCGAGCGAAAGCAATCCGTATCGAATGATGTTCTTCATAAGGGAATGATCATTTTGTAAAGTGCAGCAGGGCCCATTCGCCGTCGGAGAGCATCGCACGGAAATTCAGTCCGTAGGATGCGGCTGCGTTTTTTAATTCGTCGGTATCGGTGGTAAAAAATCCGCTCAGCAACAATTCGCCCTGTTCCCGTAACGCAGAAACGTAGGCCGGCATTGCGTGCAGCAGCACATTTTTATTGATGTTCGCAAGGATCACGTCGAAGGTGCGGTTGTTGATCTGCTGCTCCGTTCCTTCTTCGATGCGGACGTGCTGAACCGGGTTGCGCAATACATTTTCCCGCGCATTTTCCACCGCGTTGGTTTCGATGTCTATGCCAAGCACTTCGGACGCACCGAGACGCGCTGCAAGCACGGATAAAACGCCGGTTCCGCAACCCATGTCGAGGACATAACGCCCGGCCGGCTTCATTGTTAATAACTTTTCAGCCATGAGCCGCGTGGTCGGGTGATGTCCCGTTCCGAACGACTGCTGCGGCTGAATGACGAGCTCGATCTCGATGTTGCCGTCCGGTTCATGGAAAGGCGCGCGGATGAGGCAGCGCTCGCCGACTTTCACCGGCTGGTACTGCTTTTCCCATTCGGCGTTCCAGTTCTGTGAAGGGATCAGCTGCTTTGAAAACGAGAGCGTTCCGGTCTCTGCCGTAATTTCCTGTAAAGGAGCCAGTAAGCTTTCGGAAAATTGTTGCGCAGGCACATACGCCAGGAATCCGTCGGCGGTATCGACAAAACTTTCGAAACCGCGTTCGGCCAGCTCTGCAATCAGCAAATCGCTACCGGGTTGGCGAGGGTTAATTTTCACGTCAAGTTCGATGTAGTCCATTCTGAATTTTCCGAATGCAGCGGACTGTAAGTTTAAGGGCAAAAGCCGTTCCGTTTGCACATTTTCCATCCGGGTTTTTAACAAAAATGACGTGGCGGGGTGCGGGTTGAGAGGGTGCGCGGTGCGTATGGGAAATGTGTTTAACACCAATGACACGTGAACGATCCTATTGTTACAGCATTTGAATTTTACGCTCACATTTTTTAACGTTCACCAACCCCTCCGCACCTCGCAACCCGCACCCCGCAACTTTATTGGCTTACCTTTGCGGCATGTTAAAATCCGACGCCACGTACTGGAATAACCGCTGGCTCAACGGGGAAACCCAATGGGACATGGGACATGCATCTCCCCCGCTGACGGCTTTTATCGATACGCTGACGGATAAAAATGCGCGCATCCTTATTCCCGGTTGCGGCAATGCGTACGAGGCGGAATATCTTTTCAGGAACGGCTTTACGAATGTTTTTGTCGTCGATTTTGCGGCGAAAGCGCTGGAGGATTTTGCGATGCGTGTTCCTGAATTCCCGAAGGCGCATCTGCTCTGCTCCGATTTTTTCCTGCTGGATACGGAGCCGTTCGACGTGATCATCGAGCAAACGTTTTTCTGTGCGATCGACCCGGGAATGCGCCAACGTTACGCGGAGAAAATGTTTGCGTTGCTGAAGCCCGGCGGTACACTGGCCGGATTACTCTTCAACGATCCGCAGCTCGGCTTTGAACAACCGCCGTACGGGGGAAATGCGGAAGAATACCGCGCAATTTTCTCGCCTTATTTTACGTTTGATCAATTCGAACCGGCGGTCCATTCCATTGCGCCACGGGCCGGACGCGAGCTGTTTTTCCGTTTCTCCCGGCGCCCAACCGTCCAGAAGGATGCGTAAGTTGCTGATCATTGCGTTGCTCTCGCTTTCCGCCGCCCTCCGCGCGCAGACGCCGAACACGCACGTGCATCCCGACTCCGTCGCCTGGAATCCCGTTCACTTTTTTTACGCGCATTACGGGCTGAATCCCGATTCGGCTCAGACGCCGCAGCTTTATTACGATGTGTACACCTGGATCGGCACGCGTTACCATTACGGTGGCACGTCATCCTGCGGCATCGATTGCTCGGGCTTCGTGAGCGCGATCTACCGTTCGGCGTATTGCATCAGCATTGGCGGCAGCTCGAAAAGCCTCTATACGCTGGTCGATACGGTAGCGAAAAACCAATTGCGGGAAGGCGACATTTTATTTTTCAAGATCCGCAAAGGCCAGATCTCGCACGTCGGCATTTATCTCGCCAACAACAAATTCGCGCACGCATCCGTCCACGGCGGCGTCATGATCGACGATCTCGACGAGCCTTATTATAAAAAGTATTTCTTCTGCGGCGGCCGATTGAAAAACCCGGTTACAATCCGGTAATTCGAACAGTCGTTCATTCGGTTTTCCGCTCCGATTTTCCGAATGAACGAATGCCCGAGTTACCGAATGCCCGAATCTCCCATCAATAATTTTCCCACAGCCGTTCCAGCACGAGCAGGTTCGGGTCTCCTTCCTCTACCGGGTTGATCCAGTGAAAGCCCAGCTTGTGCACGTCGTTGTATTCGAGCGCTGAGCGGCTTTGCAGGAAAAACGCGCTGACCTGGTTGTTCCAGTAAAACGTGACTTCATCGCCCGGCAATTGTTCCGCCCAGCTGCGAACGCTTTTCTGCAGGGCTGTCAGCTCTTCGGGCGCTTTGCCTTCCGCATCGTAGCGGTACCAATATTCCTTTTCCATGGAATAAAGTTAGCGCGCCGTCCTTCGATGATGCAAGAAACGGTGTTAAATAGCGCAAACCCAACGATCGAAAAACGAAAGCGGATTGCCGGAATTTATTTCGCGAAAGGCCAACATTTTTTCAGCATCGCCAGCACGCTGCTTTTCGTCACGCGCGGCAGTTTTCCTTCGGTGGAAATCGTTTCGTAAGTGAGAATGGCATCGAGCGAGGCCAGGTAATCGGGGTCGTTGATGAATTCGATCTTCTCGCGGATGCTGCGCTTCAGTTGTGTCGTGTAAATGTTCATGGGTGAGGTTTTTTTAAGTAATAAAACGATATATCAACAGTTCGGGTGAAAGGTAGGTGCGGGCGTGAACAGGAAAGCTGCAAAGACAGGAGCGTGCGGCAGTATGATGATTTTTGATTGTTGATGTTTGATGGTTGATTGCAAGACTGAATCGTAACCACAATCACGAATCACATATCAACTATCAAAAATTTCTCATTTTACTACATCCGCTTTTCAAGCTCTTTCAGTCGTTGTTCGAGGAGTGAGAGGCGGTCGTCGTCGGGCTTTTCGATGTCTTTGGTGATGCGTGCGTCGACGTGCCATGCCTGCGCGATATCGGCCCCGGTAACGGCATACGGATCATAGGCAGCGTTGTCGGAGCGCAATTCGTAGCGGTTTTCACCGAGCGGTGTGATGCGTTTGGCCACGATGCTTCCGTCATGGAGCACGACGACATATACGTGTCCTTTGCGGATGTGATCGAGCTTTTCTTCGTAAGCGCCGACCACCATATCGCCGGGATGAATGCCGGGCAACATGCTGTCGCCGGTGATCTCGAAAGCGCGGAACGTTTTGCCGTAGAAACCGGGCAGGCGGAACGAAGGCAGCTTCGCGATGTAAGTCGGGTCCTGTTGCCCCTGGAGATAACCGGCGGCCGCTTTCTTATCGACGACGACGATGTTCTCTTCTTCGTCGCTGCCGACCTGCACGACAAGCGGGATGGCTCCTGAATTGTTCTTCGCGTTTTCACTGCGGAACATTT
>CAMLEF010000185.1 GCA_946478675.1 uncultured Flavobacteriales bacterium
GTTGTCGGAGGTGAACGAAGGCTGGTAATTCCAGTTCTCGAAATTGTTGTACGAGAGCAGCCCGACATACGATTTGAAAATCCCCGCGTCGACGTTGATGCCGTGCCATTTATTGAAGTGCATGCCGGCATAACCTTCCGTCACGAAACGCAGCGCGGTGTAGAGATCGAATTGTCCGCGCAAAGGTGTATTGTCGTTGCGCGGAATGCCGGTGGCGCGCGTGCCGAACTGCAGCATCAATCGCCCGCGCGCGCCGCTTTTCGCATCGTGAAAATCGCCGCCGCACTCGATGTAGGAAACGTTGAATTCATCGGAGCGGAAGGTGGCGGTGGAACCGGAATTGGTGTGATCGACCGGGTGATTGGACGAATAATTGTAGTTCATGTCCATCGTGACACTGCCGGTGAAATATTTCGAATCGAGCAGCGACTCGTGCTGGCGGTTGTTGCCCTGCACCCAGGTGAAGTCGCCCCAGGCGAAGGGTTCGGCGGATGCGCTGTCTGTTTGAGCGAAAAGGCGGAGTGTGCCGGACAAAAGCGGCAAGAGCAGGATCTTTTTCATGATTGATGTTCGTTTGAAGGAATGCGTGTAATCGTGAATTGCTGAACGGGCTGGTAAACAAGTGGCGCCAGCTCTACGGTGACGTCGTTCTTGTCGATGCCGAATGCTTTTGCGTCGCCCAGGCTTAGCCGTTTCAGGAAGAAATAGGCATTGAGAATAAGACCGTCGCGCAGCGCGAATTCGTTTTCGACGGAGAGGAATTTTTCGATGACGACAAACCGGAAATCAGGTTGTGGATTATAGCGCGTGGAACCGTCGGAGCGTTCGTGCAGCCGCAGCTCTTTGTTGGCGATGAGCTCACGCACGATCTTCTTAAAAAATAATTCGGAGCGGGGCTGGATGCGAAAGCCGACGTTGATCGTGACTTTGATCACTTTGTCATCGACGAGCTCCGAAACATCATACGTAAGCGTGTACGGATCATTCGTCCTGTGGATGTGCAGGAACCAGTAGACGTCGGCGCGTTTCGGCTTGCCGGAGAAAATGGAGTTGATGACTTTTTCTTCGATCTCTTCGCGATGATCGGCTTTCGTCAGGTAAACGAGATGCGTAGAAAATTTCGGGATGGATTCGTCTATGCTCAGCTCTTCGAGCAGCGACGTATATCTTCCGAGATCAACAAAGCGGGTGAAACGGTTGTTGATCTTGCGCGCAAAATACCAGGTGTACATCACCGAAAAAATGAAGAGCTCGAAGAACAGGAACATCCAGCGCTCTTTGATCTTCGCTACGTTGGTAATGAAAAACGAAAGCTCGATCACGCCGAACACCAGCACGAAGAGCAACACCATCCACGTTTTCCACCGCGCTTTGTACACGAGAAAATACGTGAGCAGCACGCTTGTCATCAGCATCGCGATGGTGATGGAAAAACCGTACGCCGCTTCCATGTGCGCCGAAGTGCGGAAGTACAACACCATAAGAATGCAGCCCGCCCAAAGCAGGATGTTGACACTGGGGATATAGATCTGTCCTTTCAGTTCGGTGGGTTGCCGAACGGTGACACGCGGCCAGAAGTTCATGTTCATCGCTTCACTCACGAGCGTGTACGATCCGCTGATCAGCGCCTGCGATGCGATGACCGTCGCCGCGGTTGCAATAATGATCCCCGGAAGCAGGAACCAGCCCGGCATCATTTCGAAAAAAGGATTTCTTCCGGCGAGTGTGCCGCCCTGCTGCATCAGCCACGCCGCCTGCCCGAGGTAATTGGCCACGAGACAAATTTTGACGAAGACCCAGCTGATGCGGATGCTGCTGCGCCCGCAATGACCGAGATCGGAGTACAACGCTTCCGCTCCCGTCGTGCAGAGGAAAACGCCGCCCAGCAGCCAGAAGCCGTGCGGGTAATGCGCCAACAGGCGGAACGCATACGCCGGGTTGAGCGCCGCCACAACACCCGGAAAGCGCGCTATTTGCGAAACGCCTACTACCAGCAGCATCAGGAACCACGTGACCATTACCGGTCCGAAAGCGGAGCCGACTTTCTGCGTGCCGAAGCGCTGAAAGAAAAACAGCAACGAAAGAATGACGAGCACGATCGGCACCGACGGAATTCCCTTGACGATCATGTCGAGCCCTTCGACGGCTGAAGCAACGGAGATCGGCGGCGTGATAATTCCGTCAGCGAGGAGTGTCGTTGCACCAAGTATTGTTGGTATGACCAGCTTCTTGCCGTAACGCCTGACGAGCGCATACAGTGAAAAGATGCCGCCTTCACCGTGATTATCGGCTTTGAGCGTGAGCCAGACGTATTTAATGGTCGTCTGGAAAACGAGTGTCCAGAAAATGCAGGACACCGCGCCGTACACCAGCGTAACATCGACCGGCTTTTCACCGACGATCGCTTTGAGCACGTAAAGCGGGCTGGTGCCGATATCGCCGTAGATGATTCCAAGCGCGACGAGCAATGAGGCAATAGAAGTCCTGCCCCGGGAATCCGGAGTTGTTTTCATTATCCTGTTGTTTAAGAATTAGTGGCTGGCGGTAAAACGGTAACCGACTCCCGGTTCGGTGATGATGTATGCCGGTTTATTGGGATTGTCTTCGATTTTCTTGCGAAGCTGCGCGATAAACACCCGCAGGTATTGCGATTGGTTGATGTAGCCCGGTCCCCAGATCTGTCGCAGGACATACGCATGCGTCAGCACTTTTCCTTCGTTCGCGGCGAACAACGCCAGCAGCGCATATTCCGTAGCGGTGAGCTTCAGCACCTGGTTATGTTTTTTCACCACGCGCGCCATAAGATCGATCTGCAGGCTGCCGCATTCGATGATGCTGTTGCCCTCATCGCCGGTAACACTGCGGAGCGCGGAACGGATGCGCGCGAGCAGCTCGCCCGTGCGGAACGGCTTCACGAGGTAATCATTGGCGCCGTTGTCGAGTGCGCGCACGATGTCTTCTTCTCCGCTTTGAACGGAAAGTACGATCACGGGATTTGTATACCACTCCCGAAGCTTCTGCAGCACTTCGTGCCCGCTTTCATCGGGCAAACCGAGATCGAGAATGACCAGGTCCGGAGGACGGACCGAAGCATCTAACAATCCTGCTTTCGCCGTCGCTGCATGATGCACGTCGTAACCGTTCGACTGCAGCGTGATGTCGAGCAGTTTGCGGATCGGCGCTTCGTCGTCCACAACGAGTATGCGGGCCTTATTCATTTTTCAGGTTACTGAGGTACGAGGTTTCCGTTGGGATTTCTATAGTGAAATGTGCGCCATGCGGTGCGGGAGGTTCGAGCGTAACCGTTCCGTGATGCGCTTCGACAAAACCTTTCACGATGGAAAGACCGAGGCCCGTTCCTCCTGCGCGTTTATTATCGAGACGATAAAACCTGTCAAACACTTTCGACATTTCTCCTTCAGGAAAACCGGGGCCGTTATCTTCCACGATGAACGTGCATTCCTTTTCCGTGCAGGAAGCGCGAAGGGTGATCACCGTTCCTGCGGGTGTGTATTGCGTTGCGTTGAGCACGAGGTTCGACAGCGCCTGCTCCATCAAACCAAAATCAAGACGAACCAGCGGCAGCTTTTGCGGAAGATCGATCACGATTTCGTGCGCCTGCGTGTACGATTCGAGATTGTTGATCACCGTATGCAGCAGCTCGCCGATATCGCACCAGTCCAAACGTGTGCGCACGATGCCGGATTCCAGTCGCGATGCGCTGAGCAGGTTCTCCACCTGCCGGTTCAATCGCAACGAAGAAGCCGAAATCTCCGTGAGCAGGCTTTCACGATCGGCCGGCGTTAATTTCCCGGCGTCGCTGAGGAGATTGTCGGTTGCGCCTACGATGGCGGAAATCGGAGTCCGCAGCTCGTGCGAAAGCGAATTGAGAATGGTGTTGTATAACCGGAGCAGGCTCGCCCGCTCTTCTTCCTCGCGCATTTTCTTCTGCATCTTCCGCACTTTGTACGTCAACACGGTATTGACCAGCGCGACGAGAAAATACATCAGCAGCATCAGCGCGTCCTGCGTTTCGCCGACCTGGAACGTGAAGCGCGGCGGAATGAAAAAGAAATCCCACGACAGCGCGCTCAGCACCGCGGCCAGCAACACCGGGAAAATATCGAAGAACATCGCGATGAACGAAACCGTTGCCAGCAGCAGCAAGGCAACGATGCGGTAATTCAGGAAATCCGAAAGCGAAAAGCAAAGCCCGGAGATCAGCGACACAAACAACACGCTCAGCAGGTACTGCTTACTGATGCTGACGGGACGAACAAGAAGCTCTTTCATGACCGGGTGTTTGGCCATGACAAAGGTAGAGCGTCGCGTATAAGCAGCGCGTATAATTCACGACGGAACGTATAAAGATTTTATAAAAATCACCGCACGCGCTCCAGCTTCAGGAACGTGTAAGGATACGCATGCTTCTCGTCGGCGGGATGCTCTTCGCGCCAGCTCTCTTTCCATTCGGAAGGATCGAGCTCCGGGAAAAACGTGTGCGCATCGGGGAACCGGTGATGCACGCGCGTGAGCCAGACGATGTCGGTGTGCGGCAAAGCTTCGCGGTAAATTTCTCCGCCGCCGATGACGCCGAGCACGGTTTCACCGAGCGACTTCGCTTTCTCCATCGCTTCTTTGAACGAATGCACGACGATGGCACCGGGCGCCTGGTAATCGCGGCTGCGCGTGACGACGATGTTGGTGCGGCCGGGCAGCGGGCGGAATTTATCGGGAATGGATTCGTAATTCTTGCGGCCGGTGACGATGCAATGCCCGATGGTTTTTTCCTTGAAGAATTTCATGTCCTCGGGCAAACGCCAGATGAGGCGGTTGTTTTTCCCGATGGCGTTATCCTCTGCGGCGGCGACGACGATGGTGATTTCCAAAAGATGCGTATTGAAAGATTAAACGTTCAGCGGCGATTCCGGGTTGGCCTCGCGGATCTTGTCCATGAGCTCCTGCAGGATGGTGGCCTGGTTTTCGTTGCTGCAGGCGGCCAGCTTCGCGGTGAAAAAAGAAATCATCACACCGAGATCTTTCATCAGGCGCACGTTATTGTCCTGCGTTTCTTTTACCACCTTCACCAGGCTGGAGCAGAACACGACCATTTCGGACAGCTGCCCGGACAATTCTTCAACACGTTCTTCAGTAGTCATCGTTTTCGTTTATACGGCAACGGCCGCTTTGATGTGCGGATGCGGATCGTAGCCTTCGAGCACGAAGTCTTCGAATCTGAATCCGAAAATATCTTTCACTTCGGGGTTGATCTTCATCGTGGGCAGCGGGCGGAAATCGCGGCTGAGCTGCAGCTTCGCCTGCTCGAGGTGATTGGAATACAAATGCGCATCGCCGAGCGTGTGTACGAAATCGCCGGGCTTCAATCCGCACACCTGCGCTACCATCATCGTGAGCAGCGCGTAGGAAGCGATGTTGAACGGCACGCCGAGGAAGATGTCTGCGCTGCGCTGGTACAGCTGGCAGCTGAGCTTTCCGTCGGCCACGTAAAACTGGAAGAACGCGTGGCAGGGCGGCAATTTCATTTTGTCGATCTCGCCCACGTTCCAGGCGCTCACGATCAGGCGGCGCGAGTCGGGATTCTTTTTGATCTGCTCGATGACCTGCGTGACCTGGTCGATGTGACGGCCGTCGGCGGCAGGCCACGAGCGCCACTGCGAACCGTAGACCGGCCCGAGGTTGCCGTTTTCGTCGGCCCATTCGTCCCAGATGGATACGCCGTTCTCCTTGAGGAAAGCGATGTTCGTTTCACCGCGCAGGAACCAGAGCAGCTCGTAGATGATGGAACGCAGGTGCAGTTTTTTCGTCGTCACCAGCGGGAATCCTTCTTCGAGGTTGAAACGCATCTGGTAGCCGAACACGCTTACGGTGCCGGTGCCGGTGCGATCGGTTTTGGTGTTGCCATGTTCGAGCACATGGCGCATCAGGTCGTGGTATTGTTTCATGGCTTCACAAAGCTTCTTTTTCTGATTGCTTCCTGTTCCGCTTTCAGCAAAGCGATTTCAGTATCCGTGAGTTTCGTCAGCGCTTCCACTAACGGCACGTGATAGAATTTTTCTTTCGTCCATTCTTCAGCAGAAGTATCGAACGATTCCGGGAATGAAATATCAGCGTTCAGGTTGTTTTCACGGTATTCCTTCAATTCGCGATACAGCTCAACGCCTTTTCCCGTCGGGTGATGCGGATCGATGCCGACGAGGTAATGGGTGGACACATCATAACCGAGCGGATGAGCGATCGCCCGGTCCTGCCCCGGCATCGTACCATTGTCATGAGCGATCAGCTCTGCTTTGACCTGTTCGATAAAGCCGATCATCGTCGACGTATTCGCATGCAGCGTAACAGCTGATTCATACTGCGCAGAATCGCTGAGCGTTGCCTGTACCGCATTTTCAGTTTCCGGTACCATGCTGTTCAGAGTGATCATGTGTTCATTGAACGTCGCCATTTTCTGCTTCATCTCTTCACCGGTCACAAAACCTTTCTGTGCGCCGAAAAGCAGGAGCGCGTAAAAGATGATCGCGATGTAAGAGAAAATGCCGAACGGTTTGAAGCCGGCCATTTTTCCTGCGGAGAGAAAAAAGAGCACGAGGAATAAAACCGCAATGATCACTCCGAATGCCGCAGTCAATATCCAGCCGGGCCAGCGCATCGTTGCCATGAGCAGTCCGCTGCCGAGCGTAAATGCAACTACGATACCTGCCACATCCGCCAGCTTCTTGATCGGGGGCGAAGCCTGGCGCAGCTGGTAGAGCAGCAGCAGCGGGCTGAAGATGAAGAGGAACAGGAAAGCGCCGATCATCATCAGGAACGATCCGCCGGGGAAGCTGATCATTTTGAGCAGGGCTCCCAGGAAGGTGAAGGAAACGGCGACGATACCGGAGATGAGACTGGCTTTGCGCATGGGTGAATTTCACTGTAAAATTAGCCAGCAGGAGCGCTTTTTCCGGCTGTCTTTCCCTGCGGTTATTCATAAATTATTAACCGGGCCCCGCCGAAACGAAGCCCGGTCTTTCTCAGCGTTTTCGCAGGAAAACGAGCAGCTCCATTTCCTCTTCGACCGTCGTTCCGACCCGCACGAAACCGCATTTCTCCGCCACCTTCGCCGAAGGCCCGTTCCAGGCGGGAATCGTAGCGCGGATGTGCTGCACGCGGTTGTACGCGAACGCCCATTCGCATAAAGCATTCAGCGCTTCGGAGGCAATTCCGCTGTTGCGATGGCGCAGGTCGATGCAGTAACCGACCGTCACGACGCCTTCCGCATCGGGCGGCGCAGCAAATCCCATCGCACCCACCGCGACGTTTTCATTGCGGAGCACAATCGACCAGCCGGCGTACCAGGCGGCATCGGATGGGAATTGCGTCAGCATCGATTTCCAGTACGGAAAGGCATTTTCCATTTCGCGCTGCGCCCAGTCTTCGAGCTGCAGGCCGTAAGGTTTTGTCTGCAGCAGTTCTTCGAAGCGCGAACGGTCTTCCGCCCAGGCTTCGATCAATTCCAATGTATGCGGCAAAAGCACGAGCCGCTTCGTTTGAATGCTGTTCATTGTAACATGTAAAAGTGGAACAATAGTTTAACATTCCGTCAGCGACGGAAATAGCGGCGGTGATGGCGGGAGCCATCGTTAAACCGTTCCAGGCAAGGAAGAAGAATGAATCGTTTTCAGCGGCGAAAAGTTCGGGGTAAAGGTAAATGATTTGAACATTACCTTTAAACCATGCATAACCCTGAGTCACGTCGTAAAAACCGCAGGTCGATAAAAATCGTAGCGTTCGTCGCCGGAATACCAATCGCGTTATTTATGCTACTACGACTCACTGGTGTACTTGGATTCTACAAATTGAGCACGACAAGTATGTCGCCTCGTTATGAACCCGGAGACTATCTCTTCAGCAGTTGCCTGAAAACCCCTCACAAAGGAGATATTGTTTGTTACACCATCGATTCCTTACATCACGGTGATGTTCCTGGTCAACTATGCCCTGGACAACTCATTGCAACGGAAGGCGACACTTTGGAAATACGCCGTGGCCTGGCCTACATCAATGATCGACTTGCAGATGATTCCATGCAGTTGAAATTCGGTTGGATCCGCCATGATATTTCAGCCTATAATCTCTCGGGGATATCAGTTTATTCTGAAACTTTTCCTTTAGGCGATACAGCTGTCGTTTCAATGCTCACAGAAAAAGAGGGCATGCAACTTCATCTTGTAAGAATGGTTGCTAAAGCAGGGGAAGGTGATCCGTTTGTATGGAAAGGAAAAGAGAAAAACTGGAACCGTGATTGGTATGGCCCACTTGTCATTCCTAAAGACTTTGTCTTTATCATGGGAATGAATCGCGATAATGCGTTCGATTCCCGGTACAGGGGAATGATTCCAAAGGAAAATATTAAATCGGTCGCTATTAACTGATTATTTGCTGCGTGTACCACTTTACAGTAGAGAAAAAGACCAGTGAATTTATCCTGAGCAGAGCGGACAACTGTTTATCAAAATGCTTTATCGAATGATACAAGAATACAAGCAAAAAATTCAACCCATGAGCGAGGATGAATTCTATGTACGGAACTTGAAATCCCAAAAAGATATCGAAGCAGGACGAATCTATTCCCAGGAAGATTTAATCAAGCGTTATTCCGGTAAATACAACCGCAAAGGCGCAACGGACGCAAAGGCAAGCGCAAAGAAATTATTACCGCAAAGAAGGTCGCCAAAAGTTTAGTGCTGCACGTTCTCCACGGCTTTCGGATCGTGCTTGTGGCGAAACAGTACCGCGAAGAGCACGGCGATGACGAGCGCATAAATGGAGAAGCTGATCCAGATGCCTTTC
>CAMLEF010000186.1 GCA_946478675.1 uncultured Flavobacteriales bacterium
GTCCGACAGGCGCAGTAGGAGCAACCGGTGCAATGGGACCTTCCGGCCCGAGCGGTGATGTGGGCGCAACCGGCGCAACGGGACCTAACGGAGCAACCGGAGCAACCGGAGCAGTCGGTGCAACAGGACCGATGGGTCCTTCCGGTCCGAGTGGTGATGTGGGTGCTACCGGCGCTACCGGCCCAATCGGAGCAACCGGTGCAGTTGGCGCAACCGGCGCGACAGGATTAACCGGAAATAACGGAGCAACCGGCGCAACGGGCCCGACAGGATTGACCGGCAACACCGGTCCTTCAGGCGCAACAGGAGCAGCTGGCCCGACAGGCGTAACAGGAAATACGGGCGCAGCAGGGGCAACCGGCGCAACGGGAGTCACCGGCGCGACAGGTCCGACCTGGACACTTTCTTCATTAGCATTTGCCACCAACGGAACTGCGACGATCAACGGAACAGCAGGTTCTGGCGGTCCGCTGACAACAACATCAGGAGCATGGCTCACCACCGGTAATTCCGGCATGAGCGCCAACTTCCTCGGCACGACGGATAACAACCCGCTTATTTTCCGCACGGCAAATACGGATCGCATGCGCATCGACGCGGCAAGCGGAAATGTCGGCATCGGCATTACTCCGTCGACGTACCGTCTCGATGTGTCAGGAACGTCGCGCTTCTCCGCTCCGATGACGATCGGCGCTTATACGATTCCGGCAACGGACGGCGCCCCGAACACCGCCCTGCTGACCAATGGCGCCGGCAACGTCGCATGGAGCACGGTCGTTACATCGGTCACCGGCGTAGCACCGATGAACGCGACGATCGCAAGCGGGAACGTAACCGTCAGCATGCCGCAGGCGACTTCCTCTGCAAGTGGCTGGCTGTCTTCTGCCGACTGGAACGCGTTCAGCGGAAAAGTGGGCGGCTCGGGCACGGCGAACTATCTCACGAAATGGACCAGCATAAATACCGTCGGCAACTCCATTGTGCAGGATAACGGCACTGAAGCCGCAGTGAACGGAGCACCGGTAGCCGGCGTTTCGTTCCTCTCGTACAGCACGGCCGCAGGTGGCACGGCAGTGTACGGCCAAAGCAACAACACCAGTGGTTACGGTGTAAAAGGCACGAACCTCACCAACGGAACCGGCGTGTACGCGCTTGGCGCAGGAACCGGTTCTGCTTTACAGGCAGATCAGTCGGGAACCGGCAACGGCATTTACATCAATCACACCGGCGCATCGGGAACCGGCCTGAAAGTGCAAACCAGCGGCGCGTATGCAGCCACGTTCATGAACGGCAACGTCGGTATCGGCACGTCAATCCCTTCAACTATCCTGCAGATTTCCGACATGACGGCGAACGGCGGACCGACACTGAGTTTGCTTGCGAATACAACCAGCGGAACGAGCACGCTGGCCTTCGGAAGCGGCGTCATTCAACTTGGTGCCGTGAAGTACGACAACGCAGCTGCGAAGATGTATTTCTGGACGAACAACACGCAGCAGATGACGCTCAACAGCGCCGGCAACCTGGGCCTTGGTACAACGGCACCCAACAGCCGTATCCAGGCAGACGGCGGCTCCGGTTCTTCGTATGCGCAATTTACCAACACCGCTACCGGCAGCACCGCCGCGGATGGATTGTTTTTCGGTGTGACCAGCACAGGAGCCGGCACTATTATTTTCAACGAAAACAATACTTTCTCCTTGCAAGTCAACGGAAATGGCGCTCTCAATGTCGACGCTGCAGGACGTGTCGGTATCAATGGCATTGCACAAGCGCCTTACCGCTTCCTCGTTTACGGTTCGAATGAATCGATCGGTGTCGACAATACCGGTATTACGATCGGTGACGTCATGGGTAATTCCTTCGCCAACTATTTCTATGTCGATTTCGAATCTTCGCCGCGCTTCCTGTTCATGGGCGCAAACATCGGCGTAAACACTACGGCTCCTGCGGAACAGCTGGACATCGCCTCCGGTAACGTGCGCATCTCGGGTTCGAACGATTACAAATACGCAACGCCGAAAACGCATTACCTCAGCATCCCGGCAACGGCTTTCCAGCTGGAGAATTCTTCGGTGTGTGATCGCGCGATGATCGGCGGTAACATTTATACCACCGGAGGAAGCATTGCCACGGTTGCGTATTTCGATGCGCCGGTTAACCTGCCGGAGGGTGCAACCGTAACCTCGGTTACGTTCTATGTCGTCGATAATGACGGCACGTACGGCCCGCAGAACGGCCAGCTCTGGCGTAGCGATATGTCGACATCTACTTCCTACGGTAATGCCGCTACCATGGCCACCATTGCTACACCTTCTTCCACCAACAGCACGCTGATCCAGGCGAGCACCACCAGCACCATCAGCAGCGCGGTCATCGATAATCAGAATTACACTTACTGGCTGCGCTGGGGAACACAGCAGAACGATTCGAACATTCGTCTTTGCAAAGTGGTTATCTCCTATACCGTCACCAAAACCGACTAAACATGAACAAGCACCTGTTTCGTCTATTGCTGATTTCCGGATGTCTGTTCATGACGTCCGGGATCTTTGCGCAGGCTCCTCCGCAGGGCATCAATTACCAGGCGGTAGCGCGCAACACGGCCGGCGTGGAAATGGCGAATGCGGCATTGACGGTTCGCATCGGTATTTATTCCGACGCTGCTGCAACAGTGCAGGTGTTTGAAGAAACGCACAACGTCACGACGAACGCTTTCGGTTTGTTCAACGTGATCATCGGGCAAGGCACGCAAACGTCGACGAACGCGTTCAACACGATCTCGTGGGCAACAAGTGCGTACTATTTGAAAGTTGAAGTGGATGCCGGCAGCGGTTTCACGAACATGGGCACGACGCAATTGATGAGTGTTCCTTACGCATTGTATGCAGGCGCATCCGCAGGCGGCCCGACTGGTCCCACTGGTCCGACAGGATTGACGGGAGCACCCGGTGCAACAGGAGCCACAGGCGCACAAGGCAACGTCGGTCCACAAGGAGCAACCGGTGTGCAGGGAATCGCAGGCGCAACAGGAGCACAAGGCCCGCAAGGTGCAACAGGAGCGACGGGCGCCACGGGAGATGGCATCATGAGCATCGTCGACAACGGCAACGGCACGCTGACCATCACGTACGGTTCTTCATCGACAACGACTTCTTCACTCTACGGTCCGACAGGCGCAGTAGGAGCAACCGGTGCAATGGGACCTTCCGGCCCGAGCGGAGATATTGGAGCAACAGGTGCAACAGGAGCAGTCGGTGCAACAGGTCCGATGGGTCCTTCCGGTCCGAGTGGTGATGTGGGCGTAACCGGCGCTACGGGTCCTATCGGCGCTACAGGAGTTGCAGGCCCGGTTGGAGCAACCGGCCCGACAGGCTTAACAGGCCCGACAGGGGCTACAGGAGCAACCGGAGTTGGCGCAACAGGTCCGACAGGATTAACAGGCCCTGCAGGTGCTACAGGAGCAACCGGCCCGACAGGCGTAGGAGCAACGGGCGCCACCGGTCCGACAGGATTAACGGGCACTGCGGGCGCAACCGGCCCTTCCGGTGCAAATGGAGCTGCAGGTGCAACCGGCCCGACCGGCGCAACGGGCGCAACAGGACCACTTGTTGCAGGAACAACCAACCAAACGCTTTACCACAACGGCACCACCTGGACAGCAACGAGCTCGATCTACAACGACGTGACCAACGGACGCGTGGGCATCGGAACGGCGGGCCCGGGCTACCGGCTGCACGTACTGGCTTCCGGTTCGCAGCAGGTCGTCGGTTTCTTCGAAGGCAGCGACAACTCCTGGACGTCGATTTACCTCAACGGCACTTCGTTGTCTTCCGGAATTATGTTCGGATACAACCGTAACGGTTTGCTGAAAGCGTATCACGGCATTAATTCTTCCGACGATTATTTCCTTACCGTCGGCTCCTTCAGCAACCCGATCTACGTGAAAAGCTCCAACGGTTTTGTCGGCGTCAACACCAATGCACCGACGGCGAACCTGCAGGTCACCGGATCGATGCGCGTTACGAACCTTGCCGGTCCGGGTGTGGTGACGGCAGATGCGTCCGGGAACCTGAACGTGGCTTCGGGTTCTCCTGTTACCGGAAGCGGCACGACGAATTACGTGGCCCGCTGGGCGAGTGCGAATACGCTCGGCACCGGTGCGCTCACCGATTGGGGCAGCAGCGTCGGTATCGGCATCGGTACGGCTGTTCCGAACTACACGCTTTCACTTCCGTCCAACGCGTTCATCGGCCCGAACCCGCCGACCGCAGCAGGAAGCGGCGGCGACATCACGATCAAAGGCGGCGATGCAAACGGCACCGACCAGATGGCGGGACGACTCTTCCTGCGCGCGGGACAATCCACCGGGACCGGCGGCGGCAGCGGCATGTCGCAGATCACGTTCTATGTTACGCCGCCTTCAACGGTTTCTTCGAGCACGATCAACAACACGATTCCCGTCATCAACATTTCTGACGAAGGAAAAATGGTGGTGTCGCGCAACTATGCCGGCGCTAGCAACATTCGCTTTTGGGCGGAAACCAATTCCGAAGGCATCGCCGCGATGGGAACGAACAACTCGGCGACCGGCGGTACGGGCGTTTACGGACAAGCGTTCGCCACCAGCGGCACGACCTACGGTATTTACGGATCAGCTTCCGGCGGCAGCACCAACTGGGCCGGCTATTTCCAGGCGGGCAACGTGTTTATCCAGAATTACCTCGGCGTAAATCAAGCAACGCCCGCTTATCCCGTCGACGTAAAAACCGGCACGAACGGTTACGGACTCAACCACACCGACGGAACGGTGGTGATGAGCACGTATGTCGGCAACGGCGGCGTTTATGGTGGATCCATCGGTACGCAATCCAACCATCCGTTTTTCATCTTCACGAACAACACCGGCGCAAAGCTCACCGTAATGCCGAGCGGAAATGTCGGTATCGGCCAGACGAATCCTACGACAGGTAAACTCGAAGTGCTCGAACCGACGGGTTACTACAACGTGTATTCTACCAATACCTACGTCGGAAGCCAGGACCATTATGGGACATACAGCAAATCGGTAAACGGCCCCGGCTATGGTTACGGCGTGTACGCGGAAGGCGGTTATTACGGCGTCTACGGTGTTGGTAACGGCACGACGTATACCGGAGGTGTAACGGGTGTGTACGGATCTTCTTCCGGAACGGCAGGAACACGTTACGGTGTTTACGGAACGGCCAGCGGCGGTACGACCAATTACGGCGTGTACTGCGCGGGCAACGGTGGTTATACCGGAAGCTGGGCTGCGGTGTCGGACCGGAAGTTCAAAGAAAATATCCAGCCGATGCAAACCAGCACACTGGCCAAAGTAATGCAGCTGAAACCGGTGACCTACACGATGAAAAAAGATCCGGAATTCAGCAGCATGAATTTCCCGGAAGGCCCGCAGGTCGGTTTCATTGCGCAGGATGTGGAGCAGGTATTTCCTGAGCTGGTCGTAAGCGGATCTGCGCCGGGCAGCATCGATCCGAAAACGGGCCGCAGCGAAACGACGATCGATTACAAAGGATTGAATTATATCGGACTCACACCGATCCTCGTGGAGGCCATCCAGGAGCAGCAGCAGATCATTGATACAGTGCGCGCGGAAAATGCGGAGATGAAGGCGCAGCTCGCTTCCATGAACGGCGCATCCGCCTCGCGTTCCTGCAACGGCAACGTAACCACCGACGCGAACGGTTATGCAACGGTACAACTTCCGGCCGGCTTCGAAAATGCGAACACCGGTTTCCGCTACCAGCTGACGATCGTAGGAACGGATTTCGCGCAGGCGATCGTCTATCAGCAGATCAGCAACAACAGCTTCGTCATTCGCACCGATAAGCCCGGCATACAAGTGAGCTGGCAGGTGACGGGAACGGCGCGATAAACTTTTTGAGCAGCATGAACATGAGAAAAATGAACAGAATAATCCTCCTGCTGACGGCCCTCGCGCCGGCAGCGCTCTCCGCACAGATCGGCTCGCTTTCGCCGGTGCTGGTGGGATCGACGGGAAACTTTTCCATCTCGGGATCACTGATGCTTTCTTCCTCGACAGGAGAAGTGATCGTGCCCACCACCTCGGCGCCCACGCTCATCCTCACGCAGGGATTCCAGCAGCCTTCCGCCAACGGCGCGCTTGCCCTCAACGCAGCGCTCAACTATGCGAATGTCAGTTGCGCCGGTTCTGCCGATGGTACCGCGACGATGACGACGATCGGTGGAACGGCCCCGTATTCCTACGCGTGGTCGAACAGCCCGAACGATACGCTCGCGACGAACGACAGCCTCGCGCCGGGATCGTACACGGTGACGGTAACGGACGCCGCCGGATTATCGGTGACGCAGTCGTTCACCATTCTCGACGGAACGGGCATCTGCAATATCCATATCTACAGCGGTCTTACACCGAACGGTGACGGCCACAACGACGCGTGGGTGATCGATTACCTCGATCTCTTCCAGCCGAACACCGTTGCCATTTACAACCGCTGGGGCGTCGAAGTATGGAACGGCGTCAATTACGATAACTCGACTGTCGTATGGACCGGCCACGATCTCGACGGCAATGCGCTTCCGGACGGAACGTATTACTACGTGGTCACCTACGACGGACAATCGTCGAAAGGATGGGTGGAGCTCTCACATTAACCGCTGAAACAAGATGAAGATGAAACGATATATTTTTCTGCTTTCCGTGCTCGGTGGCTGCCTTTTCGGAGCGAAAGAAATGCGCGCGCAGCAGGACCCGGAATTCAGCCAGTACATGTTCAACCCGCTGAACATTAATCCTGCCTATGCCGGCAGCCGCGGGTTGATGAACGGCGCGATCGTATTGCGCAAACAATGGGTGGGCTTCGACGGCGCGCCGAGCACACAGGTGCTTTCACTGAATACGCCGACGCCGAAAGGAAAAGTCGGTCTCGGACTCGAAGTGATCGCCGACCAGATTGGTCCGAAACGCACGACGGGCGCGTACCTCGATTACGCCTACCGTTTACCGCTCGGAAAAGGCAAGCTGGCGTTCGGCCTCGGCGCAGGCGTGGTCAGCTACCGCGTGAACTGGGCGCTGATTGATTATAAAGACCAGGCGGATGCGTACAATTCGCTCGGCAGCACCAGCATCACGAAGCCCGATTTCAAATTCGGTGTGTATTTCAACAACAAGAAATTCTACATCGGCGCTTCGGCTACGCACCTCAACCAGGAATCGTACACGGTGGTGAAAGACAGCCTCACGTTCACCGCGCGCATGTCGACGCACAGCTACATCACCCTCGGACGCGCGTTCCAGATCACCGACAATCTCATCTTCAGCCCGTCGATCATGATCCGCGGAGCGAGCGGCGTGCGTCAGTCGAATGCCGACCTCAACCTGAATTTCAAATTCCGCGACGCGCTGTGGGTCGGCATCTCGATGCGTTCGGAGAAGAGCATGGTGTTCATGGCGCAATACAACCTGACGAACTTTTTCAAGCTCGGCTACTCGTACGATTTAACGCTGAGCAAGCTGCAGACTTATCAATCGGGAACGCATGAAATTGTTCTCGGTTTCGATCTTAATCTTTTTCAATCACAGGTTCTCTCACCGCGCTTTTTCTAAAAGTGCAGGATAAAAGAAATATGAAGCAACTGATCCGATACTGCCTTTTTGCATGGGTCTTCCTGTTGGCAGTGCCGCTCTTCTCCCAGGTGCGGCGAGGCAATAAATTTTACCAGGCCGGCGAATTCTCCCGGGCCATTCCGGCTTACGAGCGCGGGCTCCGGAAGAAGAACGATCCGCAGGCGATGGAAAACCTGGCGAACTGTTATCGCATTGCAAAGAATTATCCGAAGGCGGAAGAATGGTACGCGAAAACCGTTGCCGCAAATCCGAATTGCAATCCCATGGTGTATTTCTACTACGGCATGGTGCTGCGCAACAACGGGAAAAATGCGGAAGCGAAAAAGGTTTTCCTGACGTACCTGAATAAAGATCCGAACGACAAGAAAGCCACCGCGCAGGTGCAGGCGCTCGATAACATGCAGGTGTGGCTCACGCAAACACCGATCTACGCAGTGGCCGACGTGACTTCGCTGAATTCGCCGCAGTCGGATATTTCGCCGGTGTTTTTCGATAACGGATTGCTCTTCGTTTCCGATCGCGGCGAACGCGACGTGCTGAACGGGGAGAACGAGCCGGTGTCGGGCCGCGCTTTTTATGCGATCTATTATGCGACGAAAGCATATGAGAAAGATGATTCGGTGAAATACGCTTCGGCGAAAAAATTGTCGAAGACGATCAACAAGGATTTTCACAACGGACCGCTGTCGGTGACGGCCGACGGAAAGCTGATGGCGTTCAACCGCGTCGATCACCGCATCATGATGCGCAGCAAGCATTTCGTCAACCGCCCGAAGATCTTTTTCTCCGAGCGCAAAGGCCATCACTGGTCGAAAGCGAAACCGTTCCCGTACAACAGCGACGATTATTCCTGCGCGCATCCTGCGCTTTCTGCGGACGGGCAGCTGCTGTTTTTCGCTTCGGACATGCCGGGCGGTTTCGGCGGAAAAGATATCTGGGTGTCGAAACGCCAGTCGGACGGCTCGTGGGGCAAACCGGAAAATCTCGGTGCGGAAGTGAACACGCCGGGCGACGAATCGTTCCCGTTCCAGCGGAAAGACGGCATGCTGTTCTTCAGCTCTGACGGTCACCCGGGACTCGGCGGCCTTGATATTTTTTCGGCGGCGAATGAAAACGGTAAATGGACTTCGGTCACGAACCAGGGCGCTCCGCTGAACAGCGCATATGACGATTTCAATGTCGT
>CAMLEF010000187.1 GCA_946478675.1 uncultured Flavobacteriales bacterium
ATCGGCATATCGGCAAATTGGCACATCAGCACATTATTTCATTAGCACATTAGCACATTAACCCATTAGCAAATTACCTTTGCTTCAAATTCTCAGCTAATGTCAGACAGCAACAACTCCGGTTTCGGCACCAAAGCCATTCACGCCGGCCAGCATCCCGATCCTTCTACCGGCGCGATCATGACGCCGATCTACCAGACTTCGACCTACGTGCAGGAAGCGCCGGGCAAGAACAAAGGCTACGGCTATGCCCGCGGAAAAAATCCTACACGCGTGGCGCTCGAAGGTTGCCTGGCGGCCCTCGAAGGCGCTCAGTACGGCCTCTGCTTCTCCAGCGGCATGGGTGCGATGGATGCCGTCTGCAAACTGCTCCGCCCCGGCGATGAAGTGATCACCGGCGACGATCTCTACGGCGGTTCTTACCGAATGTTCACGAAAGTGTTCGCCAACTACGGCATCAAATTCCATTTCGTGAACATGACCAACGCGGAGAACATCCGCAACTACGTCAACAAAAACACGAAGCTGCTCTGGGTCGAAACGCCGACCAACCCGACGATGCAGATCATCGATCTCGAAGCCTGCGCAAAAATCGCGAAGGAGAACAAGATCATCTTCGCCGTCGACAATACGTTCGCATCGCCGTACCTGCAAAACCCGATCAAGCTCGGCGCCGACATCGTGATGCATTCCGTTACGAAATACCTCGGCGGCCACAGCGACGTCGTCATGGGCGCGCTGATGATGAACGATAAAAATCTCTACGACCAGCTCGCGTTTATCCTCAACAGCTGCGGCGCGAATCCCGGGCCGATGGACAGCTTCCTCGTGCTGCGCGGTGTAAAAACGCTGCACGTGCGCATGGATCGCCATTGCTTCAACGGCCGCAAAGTCGCCGAGTTCCTGAAGACGCATCCGCGCATCGGAAAAATTTACTGGCCCGGCTTCACCGATCACCCGAACCATCTCATCGCGAAAAAGCAGATGAAGGATTTCGGCGGCATGATCTCCATCGTGCTCAAAGGCGCGGATCTCGAAGAAACGTTCCGCATCGCTTCGTCGTTCAAAGTTTTCTCATTGGCGGAATCGCTCGGTGGCGTCGAATCGCTGATCAACCATCCTGCGACGATGACGCACGCTTCCATTCCCAAGGAAGAACGCGAACGTGTCGGTGTCGTCGACAACCTGCTGCGACTGAGCGTAGGCATCGAAGACATTGAAGATCTCCTGGAGGATTTGAAGCAGGCGTTGAAGTAATTTGCCGATATGCCGATATGCCGATGTGCTGATATGCTGATGCGCGCGGGCTTCCCACATTCAATAATTCAAGATTCAAAAATTCTGTTGAAGAGCTACGATTGAATTTTTGAATCTTGAATTTTTAATTTTTCAATGCGCGCAAGATTTTTCGCGGGCATCTGCACATTAGCATATTGCCGATGTTGCTATCAGCGATTCACAATGACGAGGCGGGTGAAACGATGGCCATCGGCAGTAGTCACGACAATCGTATACACGCCGGATTGCTCCAGCAGTAACAGATCGTCCGTTCCCGGTTGCAGCGTTTTTTCCAGGAGGAGCTGGCCGGTCATGTTGTAGATTTCCGCTTTTGCTTCCTGTCCTAACGAAGAATGGATCGTAATCTGTCCGTTGCCCGGGTTCGGGTAGACGGTGAACACATTTTCCATACCAACGATTTCCGGTTGTCCCGAGCAAATGTCGACGTAGAAGGAATCGATTGCGGTTCCGCTGCAACCGTTTGTGTCGGTGTACACGTACGTGATGCCGGAGTACCCGAGGCTCGTTGCCATCGGATCGAACGTGTTGCCGGTTACGCCCGGGCCGGAGAAAATTCCACCTGCCGGTGATGCGCCGGTCAGCTGGAACGGCAGTTGTGTGGTTTGACAAACTGTGTCCATCGGAAGTGAGAGGCTGACGGTCGGCAGCGCCGGGTCCTGCAGCGTTTGTGAGAGCGAGGTCGTGCAATTGTTGGCGTCGGTGATCGTGCAGGTGTAGGTTCCTGCAACGAGTCCGATAATATCTTCCGTCGATGCGCTGTTGCTCCAGGTGAAGCTGTACGGAGCAATGCCGCCGCTCACGGAAGTGTAAATTTCACCGTTGCTTCCGTTGCAGGAAGAAGGATGACGCAGCGAATCAATGCTCGCGATCAATGCCGTGGGTTGCGTGATCGTAATTACCGCCTGTTGCGTGCAGCTGTTGGCGTCCGTCACCGTCACCGTGTAGCTGCCGGAGGAAAGAAGCGTAAGATCCTCGTTGGTCGACAAACCGGAATTCCAATCATAGGAGAAGTTGCCGGTTCCGCCGCTCGCTGTAATGTCGATAGCGCCATCCGTTCCGCCGTTGCAATGAACATCCGTCACTGAGGAAGAAATGCTGATGGCCGTCGGTTCGGTGATCGTGACTGATGTTGTCGCTGAACAACCGTTCGCATCGGTAACCGTGAACGTATATGATCCTGCTGCTCTTGTGAAAGAGCCTGTTCCGGAATACGGAGCTGTTCCGCCGTTCGCTGTAACGTTAACAGTTGCGTTGCCGCCATTGCAGAGAATGGAAGTTGCAGTTGCATTCGCAGTGAGCAAAGTCGGTTCGGTAATCGTAACAGCAGTCGTCGCTGAACAACCGTTTGCATCGGTAATCGTGAACGTATACGAGCCAGCAGTTCTCGTGAAAGAACCTGTTCCCGAATACGGAGCTGTTCCGCCGTTCGCTGTAACGTTTACTGTTGCGTTTCCGCCATTGCAAAGAATAGAAGTTGCAGTTGCATTCGCACTGAGCAGCGTCGGTTCGGTGATTGTGACTGACGTTGTCGCAGAGCAGCCGTTCGCATCAGTAACTGTGAACGTATATGATCCAGCAGTTCTCGTGAAAGAACCTGTTCCCGAATACGGAGCTGTTCCGCCGTTTGCAGTAACATTCACCGTTGCGTTTCCGCCATTGCAAAGAATGGAAGTTGCAGTAGCGTTCGCGGTGAGTAACGTCGGTTCGGTAATCGTAACCGAAGTTGTTGCAGAACAACCGTTCGCGTCTGTGACTGTGAACGTATATGATCCTGCTGCTCTTGTGAAAGAGCCTGTTCCGGAATACGGAGCTGTTCCGCCATTTGCAGTAACGTTCACTGTTGCGTTTCCTCCATTGCAGAGAATGGAAGTTGCAGTTGCATTCGCGGTGAGTAACGTCGGTTCGGTAATCGTAACCGAAGTTGTTGCAGAACATCCATTCGCATCGGTAACCGTGAACGTATACGAGCCAGCAGTTCTCGTGAAAGAGCCTGTTCCGGAATACGGAGCTGTTCCGCCGTTCGCTGTAACATTCACCGTTGCGTTTCCGCCATTGCAAAGAATGGAAGTTGGAGTTGCATTTGCGGTGAGTAACGTCGGTTCAGTAATCGTAACCGAAGTTGTTGCAGAGCATCCGTTCGCATCCGTTACGGTGAATGTGTACGATCCTGCAGTTCTCGTGAACGAACCTGTTCCGGAATACGGAGCTGTTCCGCCGTTTGCAGTAACATTCACCGTTGCGTTTCCGCCATTGCAGAGAATCGAAGTGGCAGTTGCATTTGCGGTGAGTAACGTCGGTTCAATAATCGTAACCGAAGTTGTTGCAGAACATCCATTCGCATCGGTAACTGTGAACGTATACGATCCTGCGGTTCTCGTGAACGAACCCGTTCCGGAATATGGAGCTGTTCCGCCGTTCGCTGTAACGTTTACTGTTGCGTTTCCGCCATTACAAAGAATGGAAGTTGCAGTAGCGTTCGCGTTGAGCAATGTCGGCTCAGTGATCGTAACAGAAGTTGTTGCAGAACATCCATTCGCATCGGTAACTGTGAACGTATACGAACCGGCTGTTCTCGTGAATGAGCCCGTTCCAGAATAGGGAGCAGTTCCGCCGGTCGCTGTAACGCTGACTGTTGAGTTCCCGCCATTACACAGAATGGGCGTGGCCGTGGCCGAAGCGGAAAGGCTTCCCAGCACCGTCACCGTTGTTGTGCAGGTCGATGTATTGCCGCTGTTGTCGGTGACCGTGAACAGCACCGCGTTGGCGCCGATAGTGGAGCAGCTGAAGGACGACGGCGTAACCGTCATCGAAGCAATACCGCAATTGTCGGATGAGCCATTATTGATCATCGCGCCCGTCACCGTCGCATTGCCCGATGCGTTCAGCGTAACGACAATGCCCTGGCAGGAAGCGACAGGATGGATCGTGTCGAGCACAGTGACGGTAACCGAAACGGAACGACTGTTGCCGCTGCCGTCCGTTACTGTGTAGGTAACGATGTTGCTGCCGGTATTCGCGCAGGAAAAACTGTTGCTGCTGATCGTGCGCGAAGCGATGCTGCAATTGTCGGTAGAACCGTTGTCCACCTGCACAATCGTCAGCGAGGCATTACCTGTTGCATCGAGATAAATTGTCGGGTTGTTGTACAGAACCGACGGACGGATCGTGTCCAGCACCGTGACCGTCGTGCTGCAGCTGGTGTTGTGCCCGAACGAATCCCAGGTGGTCAGCGTAACGCTATTGTTGCCGGGATTCGCACAGGTGAATGCATTCGGATTGACCTGGCGCTGCATGATCGCGCATTCATCATGCGAACCATTGTCCACATCTGAAGGAGAAAGACCGGCATTGCCTGATGCATCGAGATAAATCGTCGCGTTCCTGCAAAGCGTAACAGGTGGAATGCTGTCCTGCACAAGCACCGTCGCCGAACAGGAAGCGCTGTTGCCGCTGGCATCGGTTACCGTCAGCGTTACCGCGTTGTTGCCGGTCTGGCTGCAGTTGAAAGAAGACGGCGTAACCGTCATGGAAGCAATGCCGCAGTTGTCGGAAGAACCGTTGTTGATCATGGCCGCCGTTACCGTAGCGGTGCCTGACGCGTCCAGGTTCACCGTCACATTCCGGCAATTGACGGCCGGGCGCGTCGTATCCACAACCGTCACCACGCTCGTACAGGTTGAGCTGTTGCCGGCGGCGTCCGTAATGGTCAGCGTGACGTTATTCGGGCCGAGATTCGCACAGCTGACACTGCTTAAGCTGAGACTTTTCGTGAAGATACTGCAGTTGTCGTAAGAACCATTGTCGAGCATTGCGGGGATAAGTAAAGCATTGCCCGAGCTGTTCAGCCTGACGGTAAGGTTTTGGCATAAAGCAACCGGCGGCGCCACATCCGTTACGGTTACCGTGAACGAGCACGTGGACGTGTTACCGGAGCCGTCGGTAGCGGAAAACGTATTCACGGTATTACCTACCGGGAAGAACGTGCCGCTCGGCAATCCTGTGGTTTGTGTGACCGCCAGCGTTCCGGAGCAATTGTCGATGGCATCGAAAGAAGGATAAGACACCGTAGTTCCGCAGGCAGAAGTTACAGCCATGGAAATATTCGAAGGACAACCGGTGGCGACGGTGCATACCGTCATGTTGTTGTAATAGAAGTAATGGTTGACGCCCGATCCTGCATTTGAGTTTTCCATGCGTACGCGCCGGATCTGCTGGTCACTGGGGCCGGCAACCTGCGTCGACAGCAGCGTTTGTGATACGCCGTCGATTTTGCGCGTGAGGCGGATGCTGACCTGCGATGCGGAAACCGGGATGGCTTCGAGGATGACGCCCTGGTCGGTGTAGCCGATGAGATTGAAAGGCGTGATCCCGTTGTTATCGACCAGCTCGTAACCGGCCTGGCCGCCGCGGTACCGTACCTGCGTGAGATTGCCGCCTGAAATATTCTGCAGCATTACCGCGATGATCTGTCCATTGTCCACGATACCGTTGTCGAATTCCATCGTGAAGCGGTAGCCGACGCCGAGCACGCTCGAGAAATTCCGGTACGCATAAGTGCCCTGTCCGGCGCTGGCGTACGAGCCCCACGCGACACCGCCGGAGTTGACGTCGCCGTCATTGTTCGGATCTGTTCCTGCGCCGTTCGTCGTCGATGAGCTTCGCACGAAACCAGCCTGCGAGGTATTGCCGGTAGAAGCGACAAGCGTCCAGGCGGACAACCCGCTGCCGTCGTTGTCGCCCGTTTGCCATCCGTCCGAGTACGCTGTTGCAGAAGCAGCGGAAGTCGTTCCGCAGGTGAAGTTGCGGATCACCGGCGGCGTTACGTCAGCCATGCCCACACCTTCGATCGCAAACGTGAACGGGTTCTCATTGCAGTCGTCGCTGGCGATGCTCACCATTGCCGTGCGAAGTCCCGTGGAGGAAGGATCGAACGTAATCGTAAAATCGGTGGTGTGCATGACCCACGTGACGAAATTCGCGGGCGCTGTGGTAAGCGTGAAATCGGAAGCGTTCGCCCCGCTGATCGTGACGGCGATATTTGCCAGTCCATAACCCGCTGCGCCGTTCTCGATCGTAAAGGTCCGTGTCAGCACGCTGGCGCCGCATTCGTTCACGCTGCCGAAGCTCGTGTAGTCGGACGCGGAAGGGGTAAGGTCGCCGTTGCTGATGTATTGCGCATTGCCGAGCACGTTGATCTCCGGTTCGTAGCCTGAGCCCTGGAGTGCAAAATCGTAGTTGCCTTCGTCGCTGTCGTCGCTGACAATGTTGAGCGTGGCATTGCTGTAGCCGGACGCCGCCGGATCATAAACCACCGTAACAGTCGTGCTGCTTCCCGGGGCCACAATGGCCGAAGGAGGAACACTGATCGTGAAATCCGCTGCGTTGGTGCCGGTAAGAAAAGCGTTGCTGATGTGAAGGTCGTCGGTGCCGGAATTGCTGATGATATACGAGCGCGAGAACGTTTCACCGCAGATGCGCAGGCCGGTGAAATAGGTGTAGTCGAGGGCGGAGGTTATCGTATTCCCGTCGGGGATCGGGTTGCCGTTGCCCGTGACGTCGATCTCCGGGGCCTGGGCAAAGACGCTCAACGGGAAAAGAATAAATAGTGCGGAACAGGCAAGCAGGTTTTTCATGGAGGCGGGGGTAGATTTCTAAGACACTGGAGGGATGTGACAAAAGTATTTCTGCCTTTTCCGCAGGATTATGATACCGGTCATCCCGGATCTTGATAGAAATCGGGAATTGCACAGGCCCTCCGGTCATTTGGAAATTCCGGCAGGAGCGCGGATATTGTTTCTTTCTAACTGTCGCTCATGATCACGAACCACTACTTCCTCACCGGCACGTCCCGCGGCATCGGGAAAGCCATGGCAGAAGCGCTCCTGTCGGAACCCGGAAATCAGGTCACGGGGCTCTCGCGCAGCAACACGATTTCGCACGAACGTTTCACGCACGTGCCGCTCGATCTTTCCGATCTGCAGCAGGTGCGTGAATGGAAATTCCCGCAGCTTCCTTCCGCGAAGAAGATCGTGCTCGTGAACAATGCCGGGATGATCGGTGACGTGAAATACGCGGGGCGCATGAGTGAAGATGACATCGTGCGCACGTACAACGTCAATCTTGTTGCACCGTCATTGCTCGTGAACAGCTTCCTGCGCAGCTACAGCGAACAGCCGGCGGAACAAGTGATCCTCAACGTCAGCTCAGGCGCTGCGAAAAACCCGATCGACGGCTGGAGCATTTACTGCGCAACGAAAGCCGGGCTCGATCATTTCAGCCGCACCGTTGCCGAAGAGCTTAAACAGGCGGGGAAAACGCAGGTTCACCTCTTTTCCGTCGCGCCGGGTGTGGTGGATACTTCGATGCAGGAACAGATCCGCAGCAGCTCCGATGCGGATTTCAGCCGGCTGGAACAGTTTATCGATTACAAAAAATCAGATCAGCTGCTTTCGCCGTCATTGGTCGCCAGTAAATATTTGGCTATCTTAGGCTTCCCCAAAAATTACGGGGAAATTGTGTTTTCCCTGCGAGACATCCCGCCAACATCCAAATAGCTCAACACCCATTCACCCGATGAAAACAAAATTTACCGTACTGGCCGCCTTCTTGTTTTTTGCAGGCGTCCTGAATCTCCGTGCGCAGCAGGTCCAGACCGGGCCTGACGGTTACCGCCACTGCGGGACCGACCAGCACATGGCCGAAGTGTTTGCACAGCATCCCGATCTGCAGGCGCAATTCCAGTCCAACGAAGCGGCCGCCGAAGCGCAGGACCAGCTCGATTTCCAGAATGGTTATCGCGAAGATTCCCGCAGCATGCCGCCGGTGTACGTGATCCCGGTGGTGTTCCACATTATTCATGATTACGGCGCAGAGAACATTTCCGATGCACAGGTGCTCGACGAGATGCGCATTCTCAACGAAGATTACCGCAAGCTCAACGCCGATACTACCGCAATCGTTTCGACGTTCCAGGGCATCGCTGCCGACGCGGAGATCGAATTCCGCCTCGCGAACCTCGATCCGAACGGCAACTGCACGAACGGCATCGACCGCGTGTATTCTTCGGAAACCTACATCGGCGATGACGGCTCGAAGCTGGACTACTGGCCGCGCAGCATGTACCTCAACGTTTGGGTGGTGAAAACCATTTCCAGCGGCGCTGCAGGTTATGCATACCTTCCCGGCACCGCGCCTTCCGCTTCCACCGACGGCGTGATCATTCTCTCGACCTACATCGGCAGCATCGGCACCGGCAACACGGCGACCTGCCGCGCGCTCACGCACGAGATCGGCCACTTCCTCAACCTGCAGCACGTGTGGGGCAACACCAACAATCCAGGCGTTTCCTGCGGTAACGATGGTGTTTCCGATACGCCTGTCACCAAAGGCTGGACCTCCTGCAACCTCACGACGAACGACATCTGCACGCCCGGCACGCCCGAGAACGTACAGAACTACATGGAGTATTCGTACTGCTCGCGCATGTTCACGCAGGGCCAGCGCACC
>CAMLEF010000188.1 GCA_946478675.1 uncultured Flavobacteriales bacterium
TGGTGATCAAAGTGAACAGCTACGAGCAGCAGCGCGCGCTGGGCTTTACTGCGAAATCGCCGCGCTGGGCCATCGCGTATAAATTCAAAGCAGCGACGGTTGCTACGAAGCTGCTGTCGATCACTTACAGCGTAGGCCGCACGGGCGCCATCACGCCGGTGGCGAACCTGCACCCGGTGTTGCTCGCAGGCACGACGGTGAAAAACGCTTCGCTGCACAATGCGGACATCATCGAGAAAATGGACATCCGCATCGGCGATACGGTTTACGTTGAAAAAGGCGGCGAGATTATTCCGAAAATCACCGGCGTCGATCTTTCGAAACGCCCGCACGATTCGCATCCGCTGAAATACATCACGCATTGTCCCGAATGCGGAACGGAGCTGGTGCGCGGAGAAGACGAAGCGAAACATTATTGCCCGAATGAAAGCGGTTGTCCGCCGCAGATCATCGGGAAGCTCGCGCATTTTGTCGGCCGCCGCGCCATGAACATTGATTCGCTCGGCGGTGAAACGATCGTGCAGCTGTTTAATGCCGGGCTCATCCGCGACATCGCCGATCTGTACACGCTGCACGGGAAGAAGACGCAGCTGCTGGAGCTCGAGCGCATGGCGGAAAAATCGGTGAACAATTTGCTGGAAGGCATCGAGCAGTCGAAGCAGGTGCCGTTCGAGCGGGTGCTGTACGCGCTCGGCATTCGTCACGTCGGCGAAACGACCGCGAAGAAAGTGGCTTCTGCTTTCAAGAACATCGATGCGCTGGCAACGGCAACGCGTGAGCAGCTGCTGGAAGTTCCCGAGTGCGGAGAGATTCTCGCTGAAAGCATCGCGCTGTATTTCGCCGATGAAAAGAACCGCGACGTGCTGCATCGTCTGAAAAAAGCGGGATTGCAGTTTGCGCTTTCCGAAGAACAGCTCGCCGCGCACAGCGATAAGCTTGCCGGGAAAACGTTCGTCGTGTCGGGTGTGTTCTCGCGTTCCCGCGACGAGATCAAGTCGCTCATCGAGCAGAACGGCGGCAAGAACGTCGGATCCGTTTCCGGCAAAACCTCTTATCTTGTTGCTGGCGATAACATGGGCCCCGAGAAAAAAGCGAAAGCCGAAAAGCTCGGCGTGCCGATCATCTCCGAAGAGGATTTGATGCAGCTTATCGCAGAATAAAATAAAACACCCGTTCCAAACGATTCTTCATTAAAGCCTTTCCCTCGTAACCCGAACCCCGCAACACCGAAACCCGAACCGTGTCCCTCATCGACAACATCAAACGCTACTTCGCCAAATCGCGCATCGCCGCGGACGCAAAGCTTGTGTCGCGGGAGAAGCAGGTGTTCAATATCGACGACGCAAAAACGATCGGCATTGCATTTTGCTTCACGACGAATGAGGATTTCGAGCTGCTGAAAAAATACGTGACGTATTTGCGCGAGATGAAGAAGAAGGTGAAAGCGATCGGGTATTACACGACGAAAGAAGAGCCGGGCATCCAGTATTCGAAGATCGATTATGATTTTTTCGGGAAGAAGTCGCACAACTGGTACGGCAAACCGACGGATCATATCGTGACGAATTTCATCGAAGAGCCGTTCGATATTTTCATCGATCTGAATCTCGGTGATGCGTCCGTGCTGTCTTATATCGCTGCCTGTTCACACGCGAAATTCCGGATCGGCCGTTACGAGGAGAATGATAACGTGCACGATATGCAGATTGAAGTTCCGAAGGAGAAAGGATTGAAATATTTCCTGCGGCAGGTGGATACGTATTTGCTGAAGATTAATAAGCCGGCTTCAGAGCAGGCGGCAGTGGGAGAGGAGTAAGTGCCTTGATGCGGCCGTGGTGTTTTACCACAGAGGACCACAGAGGTTTTTCACAGGGAACACAGTGGAACGTGATTATTGATGGTGCCGTGGTATTCTCTGGAATAAAAATCCTGGTTGTTGTAACGAAGCCATTCTATCTTACGCTCACTCTTTGTGTAGAATTACGCTCTGTGCCTTCTCTGCGAAAACCTCTGTGTACCTCCGTGGTTAAAGCGGAACTTCCCTTACGAACTGCGACCTTCTCATTTTAACAATCTGCCCCACAACTACCGTAGCATCAAATCCCCGCTGTGGAAAGAATGCCTCATCGGTTGCGCTTTTTCTCAACCACTTTTTTCAATCCCGCCAACACTTTGTCCCAGGCTTTGTAGCTGCGACGGAAACGCTTATCCGCGCCATCCTCCTTGCCGACATCATCCGTAATGATGAGCAGCGTTTTGCCATCCACGTATTGCAGCTCGTCCGTAACAGTGGAAACGCCTTTTCCTTTGCGGTTGTGGAGCGTGTATTTGAGCAGCTTTCCCGGCACTGCTTCGATGATCCGCCCCGTCAGTTCGAATTTCCGGAACAGGAACCGCCTGCTGAACGTGATGGCGCTGCCGCGTTTCCATTCGGAAAAAACGGTGCAGCCAAAGAAATACTTTTTCGTTTGCTGCGGATCGGTCAGGGCGCTCCAGACCTGCGAAGGGACGGCATCGATGGCAATGCTCTTTTTTACGACGTGGTTCATGCCGGGAAAAAGGCAAATGCAATGCCAGCAGGTCCGGCTGTGGATTTTCCGTGAAAAACAATTGTCGTCCTGCGAAGCCCGTGCGGCAATCCCTTTACCTTTGTCCCACTAAAATCCAACCTATGTCCCGCCTTTCGCTTCCGAAAAGTCCGTTCACCGGTACCGGTGTCGCAGTCGTTACGCCTTTTAAAAACGATCGCTCCGTCGATTTTCGCGCGCTCACGAAAATCATCGATCATATCATCAAAGGCAAATGCGAATACCTCGTCATCATGGGAACGACGGGTGAATCGCCGGCGCTTTCGAAAGACGAAAAGAAGCAGATCCTCGCGCACGCGATTGAAGTGACGAACGGCCGCGTTCCGATCGTTTACGGCATCGGCGGCAATGATACGGCAGAAGTGGTGCATCAGCTCGAGACCACCGACCTGCGCGGCGTCACCGGGATTCTTTCCGTGTCGCCGTATTACAACAAGCCCAACCAGCGCGGCATCTACGAACATTACCGCGCCGTGGCCGAAGCTGCGCCGCTGCCGGTGATCCTCTACAACGTTCCCGGCCGCACGGGCATGAACATGACGGCGGAAACCACGCTCCGTCTCGCGCACGACTTCCCGCGTTTTGTCGCCACGAAAGAAGCATCCGGCAACATCGAGCAGATCATGGCGATCATCAAAGACCGCCCGAAAGATTTCCTCGTCATCTCCGGCGATGACCTGCTCACGCTCCCGCTCATTGCCAGCGGCGCAGTAGGCGTCATCTCCGTCGTGGCGAACGCTTTCCCGAAAAAATATTCCGACATGGTGCGCCTCTGCCTCAACGGTGATTTCGCCGGTGCCTCGAAGCTGCACTACGAGCTCATGCGCGTCACGCAACTCTTCTTCGCCGACGGCAACCCGGGTGGCGTCAAAGAAGCGCTCAATGCGATGAAGCTTTGCAAACCTTTTGTTCGCCTGCCGCTGTTCGAAGTGAACGAAGCGGTGAAGAAAGGGGTTAGTAGTGAGGTGAGGAAGTTGAAGTAAAAGTGGCGGGTGCGAATTACGAATCGTTACGAATATACGAATGGAAATATCTGGGAATTCTCCTGTTTTCATTCGTAGTGTGTAGTGGTGGGGAAGATATTCGATGTAAAAGGGAGGTGGGGTGCGAATTACGAATGTTTACGAATATACGAATGGGTGTTCCGTTGAAATTCTCCTGCTTTCATTCGTAGGGGGAGGTAGATGATGGATTTCGTGTGATTGCGGATAAAAGTTTTTTAGGCATTCGTATATTCGTAATGATTCGTAATTCGCACCCTTTTAGTAGATTTGAGTTACGTCCCGCCCCGAAAAAGTCACTCATAAACCGTATTATTTTCCAAATGAAAAAACTGTACACGCTGCTGGCTGCCGGAATGTTCATGACCGGTATTCAGTCGTACGCGCAAAACCTGAACGTGACGTTCCAGGCGCAGTATCAATATCCCAACCACACCTGCGCCAACATCTGCGGTTATGCCGACCCGATGGGCAATGAATATGCGCTCGTCGGTGTTTCGACCGGCATGGACATTGTCGACGTTACCACGCCGAACAATCCCGTGCACATCGTCCAGATCCCGAACGTGGATAACCTCTGGAAAGAGATCAAAGTGTATCGCCACTGGGCGTACGTTACGACCGAAGGCGGCGGCGGGCTGCAGATCGTCGATCTTTCGGCGCTTCCTTCCACGAACCTCGCGAGCTACAGCTACCACAACTACACCGGCGACGGCGCGATCAACGGACAGCTGAACAGCATTCACGCGCTGCACATCGACACGACGATGGGCTACTGCTACCTCTACGGCAGTAACATCGGCAACCAGGGCGCGATCATTCTCGACCTGAACGCCGATCCGTACAACCCGACGTACGCCGGCCAATACCAGAGCGGCGGTTACGTGCACGATGGTTACGTCGATAATGACACGCTGTATGCCGGCCACATTTACACCGGTAATTTCAACGTCGTCAACTGCGCGAACAAAACCAGTCCGCAGGTTCTCGCAACGCAGAACACCACGACGAACTTCACGCACAACACCTGGCTCACCACCGACCGTCATCACCTGCTCACGACGGATGAGAATACGAACTCGTACCTCACCTGCTACGACATCAGCAACCTGAATAACATCCAGGAAACCGACCGCATCCAGTCGCAGAATCCGAACTCCGGTTCCATCGTGCACAACACGCACGTGCTGAATGCGAATTACGCCGTCACTTCCTGGTACCGCGACGGATTCGTGATCACCGACATCACGCGCCCGAACAATCTCGTAAACGTGGGCTGGTACGATACGTATCCCGCCGGCAGCGGCAACGGTTTCGACGGCGACTGGGGCGTTTATCCGTTCCTGCCTTCCGGAACGATCGTCGTTTCGAATATTGACGAAGGCCTGTTCGTGTTCTCGCCGAACTACGTGCGCGCCTGCTACCTCGAAGGCACTGTCACCGACAGCACCTGCGGAACGCCGCTCACCGGTGTAACGATTACCATCTCTACTGTCAACGTTACCGACCAGACGAACTTCAGCGGCAGCTACGCCATGGGCACCGCGGTTCCCGGCACGTACACGGTGACATTCTCCAAGCCCGGTTACCAGAATAAGGTTTACAACAACGTCGTGCTTTCCGCGGGCGTAGTCACGAACATCAATGCGCAGATGAGCGCACCGAACGCCGTTACGCTGAACGGTCACGTGTCCAACGCTGTTACGACGAACGCAATGCCGAACGTACAAGTGCTTGTCGATAACACGAACAACACGTTCAATTACGTTTCCGACGGCTCCGGCGATTTCACGAGCTGCACCGTTGTTTCCGGAACGTACCAGGTGGCTGCCGCAGAATGGGGCTACTTCATGCATTGCTCTTCCGACAGTATCTATTCCGGCAACCACAACCTGAACATCCAGCTCTCGCCGGGTTACGAAGATGATTTCACGTTCGACCTCGGCTGGACCGTTGCGGGCAGCGCGTCGACCGGCGCCTGGGAACGCGGCGAGCCGATCGGCACCACGCTCAATACAGCGAACGATGCGAATCCCGATGTGGATGCGAGCGACGACTGCACCGATCAGTGCTACGTCACCGGCAACTCCGGCGGCAGCGCTTCGCAGGATGACGTCGACAACGGCACCACCACGCTGACCTCGCCGGTGTTCAACCTGGCGGCGTACAATGATCCGTGGATCCACTACAGCCGTTGGTTCTTCAACGGTGGCGGCAGCGGTACGCCGAACGATTCGCTGGTCATCCGCCTGACGGACGGCACCACGACGAAGACGCTCGAGAAAGTCGTTTACAACACGCCGGGCAACTCCAGCTGGGTAGCACGTTCGTTCCGCGTAAGCGATTACTTCGCACCGGGCGCCAGCATGCAGCTCATCGTGAGCACGGCCGACAACAACCCGGGCCACATCGTAGAAGCCGGTTTCGATCACTTCCTCGTTTCGGATTCGCTGAACGGTATTGCTCCGCAGGCGCTGTCGAATGCTTCGGTGAATGTTTACCCGAACCCGTTCGATGGAACTGCGCAGGTGCATTACACGCTGAACGAGCAGCCGGTTGACGGCGCTTATCTCGAAGTAAAAGACATCACCGGCCGTGTTGTTATGACACAGGCGATCACTGCACAGGAAGGTTACGTACAGCTCGGCAGCGGTCTTGCCGGCGGCGTTTATTTCGTGCAGCTCGTCAACGGAACGGAAGCTTCAACAGCCGTCCGCATCGTGAAGACGAAATAACTTTTCAAAACGCATTCGAAAAGGGTGGAGACATAATCTTCACCCTTTTTCTTTTGCCGGAAAATTAGAATGCGGCAGGTTCCTTCCTGACGTATTTTCTTTGCGCGCTTCGCGGCTTTGCGGTTTGTAATTCGCATATTCGTAATCATTCGTAATTCGCACTATGAAAAAAATCGGGCTTACCGGCGGAATCGGCAGCGGCAAATCGACCGTGGCGCAGGTGTTTCGTGCGTTGGGTGTCCCGGTTTTTGTTTCCGACGATGAGGCGAGACGTTTGCAGGAAAACGATCCGGAAGTCGTGAAAGCGATTGCTGCGCTTTTCGGGAAAGAAATTTACAAAGACGGAAAGCTGGATCGCGCGAAAGTCGCGACGGTTGTTTTTGCCGATAAGGAAAAGCTTTCGCAGTTGAATGCGATCGTGCATCCTGCAGTAGGAAAAGCCTTCGAAAAGTTTTGCGCTACGCACAACGATGCGCCGTACGTCATCAAAGAAGCAGCGATCATTTTCGAGCATAGTCTTGAAAAACAACTCGACGGCGTGATCACGGTAACTGCTCCCGACGAAGTGCGCATTGCTCGTGTAATGGCACGTGACCAGGCGGAACGCGAAGCGGTAATGCGGAGAATTCAGAATCAAATGCCGCAGGAGGAGAAAGCGAAACGTTCGGCCTTCGTGATCGTGAATGACGGGAAAGAAATGCTGCTGCCGCAGGTGCTGAAGATTGATGCGGCGCTGAAGAAGTAGCGAATCTTTTTCAGCTTGTTCGAGCGGAGTCGAGAACCTTTTGCATTGGAATGAGAAAGGTTCTCGACTTCGCTCGAACAAGCGGGGATACTTCCACAGTCCAGGTTAAGCCACTTTCCTCTGCAGATTTGTATCTTAGTACAAACACCTGACCAATGTCCGATCGTCGCAAATTCCTCCGCCAGCTGGGGCTTACAGCCGGCGCATTTTCCGTTCCCGCCATTTTCGAACCGCTGTTCGCCAGCCGCTCGCAGAACAGCAGCTTCACCGAGTTCTTCGAACGCGTGAACAGCCTTTCGCCGGAAGCCGCTGCCTCCGATGAAGATTTCTGGAATTGGGTGCGCGAGCAATACGCGCTAAATCCTGCGATCATCAACTTCAACAACGGAGGCGTGAGCCCGCAACCGAAGCCGGTGCAGGACGCGCACATCAATTATTACAAATACTGCAACGAAGCGCCTTCCTATTTCATGTGGCGCGAGCTCGATAAAGGACGTGAGCCATTGCGTCATCGCCTCGCTGAACTGGCCGGTGTTTCTCCCGAAGAAGTCGCGATCAACCGTAACTCGACGGAAGGATTGAACACGATCATCTTCGGATTGAACCTGAAAGCCGGCGATGAAGTCGTGCTCTCGAAGCAGGATTACCCGAACATGCTCAACGCCTGGAAGCAGCGCGAAAAACGCGACGGCATCAAGCTCGTGTGGGTGAACCATACGCTGCCTTCCGAAGATGCGGACGCGCTGGCGAAAGCGTACACGTCGCTCTTCACCGACAAAACGAAAGTCGTGCACGTGACGCACATGATCAATTGGGTCGGACAAGTATTGCCGGTGCGGAAGATCGCCGACGAAGCGCACAAGCGGAACATCGAAGTTGTTTGCGACAGCGCACATTCCTTCGCGCATTTCGATTTCAACATCAACGATCTCGGCTGCGATTATTGGGCGACGAGCCTGCACAAATGGCTCTGCGCACCGTTCGGCAGCGGCATGCTGTGGATAAAAAAAGAAAAGATCAAAAACGTGTGGGCGCTCCTGTCGAATACGGAACCCGACGGCAGGGACATCCGCAAGTTCGAATCGCTCGGCACGCGTTCGTTTGCTTCTGAAATGGCGATCAGCGCCGCGATCGATTTTCATCTGCTCATCGGCGCGAAACGGAAAGAGGCGCGCCTGCGTTTCCTGAAAGATTACTGGACGCAAAAAGTTGCGGCGCTTCCTGGTGTAAAGATCAACACGCCGAAGAAAGCGGAATTCTGCGGCGCCATTGCCAACGTTTCTATCGAAGGACTGAAGCCGGAAGAGATCGAAGCAAAGCTGATGGAAAAATGCCGCATCCATTGCGTAGCGATCAATTGGGAAAATATTCACGGTGCACGCATCACGCCCAACGTGTATACGAGCATCGCCGATCTCGACCTGCTCGTGCAAGGCATTACGGAAATTGCCGCCGGCGTTCCGGAAAAGAAATAAAACAGCATCAATCGTAATTGCCAACTGCAAGCTGTCCATTGCCGGCTGCCCACTGAATCATGAAGCACACGTTCTTCTACACCTTCGCCATCATTGCGATCATTTCGCTGATCTACCTCAATTTCGCGAAAAGCAAAAAAGCGGAAGGACAGCTCAACGTCATTCACACCGACAGCGCGCCGCAACCGATCGGCCCGTATTCGCAGGCGATCCGCAAAGGCAATGCGATGTTTGTTTCC
>CAMLEF010000189.1 GCA_946478675.1 uncultured Flavobacteriales bacterium
GGAACGGTGGATGCGCACGAATTCGCCTTCCGGTAATTTCTCGAGAATTTTCCGCACCGTCATCCGCACCACCAGCGTCTTCTGGTTTTCGATGTGGATCTTCAGGTAATCGTCGAGGCCTTCGATGTAGAGAATGTCGGCGACCGGCACTTTGACGAGGCTGTAATTCGCGCGCAGGAAAAGATATTTCGGCGCATCGCCTTCCTCTTCTTTGCGCAGGCGGTTGTGCAGCGTCAACGCTTTTTGTGCGGCCTGCTGGAAACGCTCGAACGTGAACGGTTTCCCGAGATAATCCACAGCGTTCAGGTTGAAGCCTTCGATCGCATATTCCGTGTGCGACGTCGTGAAGATGACCATCGTCGATTGCTTCAGCTTCTTCGCGAGATTCAATCCGTTCAGTCCCGGCATGTCGATGTCGAGGAAAAGCAGGTCGACAGGAAACTTGTTCAGGTAACGCAACCCTTCTTCCGGATCATTGAATGTTTTCTCAAGCGAGATGAATTCAACGTCGCGGCAAAAAGCTTCGATCACGCGGGTGGCGATAGGCTGGTCGTCGATGGCGATGGCTTTGATCATAGCGTTCGTATTGGGCGTTTTTTAAAAGGCTCCTGCGGGAAAAAATTTTAACCCGAACAGGAAAATGTTGTAGTTGTAACCGGAAGAAAGCGAAGTGTTGTAGCGCTCCTCCCGTGCATACGTTCCGTAGATCGCGACTTTTCCCATCGGGCGGAACGTAAGCCCCGCAGAGAATCGCGAAACGGCATTGTCGTCGGAGTTATTCACGAAATAGCCGACATTCTCGATGAAGTTCGGTCCGCTGTTGTGCATGTACGAAACCGAACCGTACAGGTATTTCGAGAACACCGCATCCAGCGAGCTGCTGAACGCTCCGTACGTCGTCGTGAACTGATCGTCGGTATGGAAATAGCCCGACACGCCGATCGACAAACGATTGTTGCGCAGCGGAAAAAATACCAGTCCTGCATTGCCCGCCTGCTGCGCGGAAGAATCGATGTAGCTCGTCGTAGCGCCGATGGAAAAATCGAACCATTCCGTGTGCTTCGTCAGTTGCGCGGCGCCGGCGATATTCCAGTACCGTTCTTCGTGACCGGGAATTACCGGCGGCGGCATCCACGGGTGCAGCGTATCGCGCGGAAGAACGGTCGGCGGCAGCAACAAATCATCGTAGACCAGGTGCAATCCCAGCGCGAGTGAAAAATTGTTCCGCATCGGGATTACCGGGCGCAAATAATATTGATACTGATGAATATTGTAGCGATATTCTTTCTGCGCAAAAATCGTAGCGGCATGCGAAAGCGATGCGCGTCCGCCGAGCGTGTGCGTCAATCCCACCTGCCCGTAAAATGCATCGGCATACAGGCTGTCGTCCGAACGTTTCATTGCGCCTTCTCCGTACACAACCGACACCTGCGATTCGTGCAGCTTCGATTGCGCCAGCGAATCCAGCCCGCTGCGGAACCACGTCGCTTCTTCGTATTGCCCGGCGAAAACGTAGCTGTAGTATTCGTAGATCACCGCCAGCGTATCCACGGAGTTGAACTTCCGCGCACGATCGAAATCGCCGATGGCCGTGCGGTACTGCTGCAGCTGGTAACGGGCAATGCCGGCGCGCAAGCTCAGGTAATAATAGTCCGTTCCCGAAGCGATCGCACTGTCGCAATACGCTGCTAGCTTTTTCCAGTCGCCCGACAAGTAAAGACGGTACGAGGCGTCTTCCACGCTTTCCGGTTGCTCCTGCGCAGTCAACGTTCCGCACAGGCCGAGCACCGTCAGCAGCAACATTAAATAAGTTCTGCCGTAATGCATAAAGTGTCGCTGTTGACGGTTATTTTCTGAATGCTGTTTTCCGTGATGTCGATCTCAAAGCTGCATTTGCCGCCGCGACCGACATACTGCGTTTCCGACGAAAGCCGGATGAACGAAGGCACCTGGTGATTGTCGGCGGAGCTGAACGTCGCTTTGTACGAAGGCTCGCGGAACAGGACGAACGGCGCCAGGAAGTCCTGCGCAATTTTATTAAAACCGTTCGGGATTTCTTCGCGCGAAAGCGAATCCGGAATCGTCACGCCCGGGAAGTAGCTGAGCAGCACTTTGTGCGCACCGAGATAAAACCGGTAGAGCAGCGTCTGCTTGTCGCCCGTAAAGCTGTTGAAATAAAACAGCGTTCCGTTATTCGTGAAATACGCTTTCGCGCCGGTGCGTTTGCAGAGGAGATAGGAATAATTCGTCGCGTCCGTTTCCACTTCCCAGTGTTCTTCTTTTACGCCGTCAATGCCCGTTACGCTGAAGCGCATTTCCATTCCGGGAATAAAATGAAAAGCCTGTTTCAGCAACGGCGTCGGTCGCGGAGCAATGAGCGTTTCGCCTTCCTGCGGATAATCGAACGACGATAAACGATAGTGACCGTCTTTGCGGCTGATGTAATAGCTCACGGGATATTCGATCGTTTTCGCGCCGATATCGGGAACGGATTGCAGCTGGAAGTGAATATGCGGTTCGGGAGAACGTCCGGAATTTCCGCACATGCCGATGCGCTCGCCTTTTTTCACCGTATCACCCTGCTTCACTGCAAAGCTGCCGTTCTTGATGTGGCTGATCTTGCTGTACAAATGATCGCCGTGCTGGAGGATGATCGTGTTTCCCCAGTTGTCTTTCAGGTTCACGTCGCCGATGCCGTTCTCTTCGATGCCGTCGCGGATGAGCACGACTTTTCCGTCGGCAGGCGCCAGCACGGGGAGCGAATAGCAGTAATAATCCGACAGCGATGTGCCCGGGTCACGATACGTTTTACCATGATCATCCGTCACGACAAAATCCCAGGCGAAGCGCCAGTCGTCTTTATGCGTGAGCTTGCCCGCATGTCCCTGTGAGACGTTCCATTCGCCGTAGAACGGAAGATGAATGTGCACGTACGTGTCCTTGCGGAAACGTTCCATGTACGTGTGATACGCATAACTGTTTTTCTCCGGCGAGAACAACTGGTAATACACGAAGTGCAAACGTTTCAACGCAACTTGTCCCTGCAGCGCAGCAAGAATAATGATCACCGTTAACGTAAACGGGAGTGAATACACCGGCAATGCATATGGCGCCAGCAGCATGATGAGTAGCCCGGAGAGAAACGTAACGACGGGTGTTGCCACGATGGCCAGCAGAAACGAAGAGCGCGACGGGATAAAAAAGAATCCGCCGAGTGCGAGCGCCGTCAACACGTAATTGAAACCGATGAATCCGAATTCGTCGTTCGCCGGTAAGCCTGGGACGTAACGGAAGAAGAAAAACCCGCAGAAAAATCCGAGCACCGTCAGCGAAAACGCAATGCGCGACCAATAGAGAATGCCGATCGTGATCAGCAATCCCGCAACGAGGTTGTGCTGGAAGAAAATCGCGCTCATCGCTTTCAGGAATTGTCCGGCCAGCGGCGGCAGCATCGTTTCCAGCTGTTGCGAGATTCCATTCGCAGGAAGAATTTCTCCGAGCGGGCGTACATCGAGGAACGTGAAATGGAAGAGCCGCACGTTCAGGATCACGACCCACACACCGAGCACAAACGGCAGGCTCAGGAACGGCAGTCGTGTTGACAGCGACGAAAGCCACACGGTGAACAGCAGCGTGATCCACGTCACGAGCAACAGGAACACGACAAACGGCAGCGTGAATTTGTAATACGCGCCCAACGCAACACTCATCAGCAGCACGTTGAACGTATAGCTGCCGTTGAACGACGGCGTGGCATTGAATCCCATGCGGTGACAAACCAGCAGCGCAAACACCACTGCGATCAGCCCGCTCAGTCCCGCCATTGGATCGAGAAGCGTTGCCGCAAGCACCAGCATTCCCAGCCAGGGATTATCCGAAAAGAAAATCTGGCTGTAGCTGCCGCTGATGCCGCGCGCAAAAGATTTCAGTGTGGCGTTCACAGGTTACAGGTTGAATTTCGTGAGATATTCCGGAACGACTTCCTGCTGCTGCATCGTGTCGACGGTTTCTTTGTTGCGGATGATGTGCGGCGTTCCTTTGAGATCCACCATGACTACTGCCGGGCGCAGCGTGATGAACTGCATCCATTGCGTCATGTTATAAGCGCCGACGCTGTGCACCACGACGTGATCGCCGGTTTTCAGCGGGGGGAACGGAATGTTCTCGCGCACCTGGTCGATGTTCATGCAGAGTGGTCCGTACATCACGGTGTTCTCGTGGTAATTGCCGAACGGTTGCGCCGGGCTGATACGATGATCGTACCAAAAGGAAGTGAAGAGGATGTTCACGCCGAAATCAAGGATCATCGCGCGGCGTCCGTCGGCAAGACGTTTGTTCGAGATGACGCTGCCGAGCAAATAACCTGCATCGTCAATGAGCGCGCGGCCGGTTTCGAGAATGAGCAGCGGCAATTCTTCTTCGGGAAATCCCGCGCCGAGCAGGGCAGAGCTGATCGCTTCCGCGTACTGATCGAAAGACGGCGAAGCATCGATGCCTTGCAGGTAAGCACCCTTCAGCGTATTCTTCGAAGCGAAGCCGCCGCCGAGATCGAGATAATCGAGTGTGACGCCGAACTTCTTCCGGATCTTTTGCGCGAGCTCCGAGAGTTTGGTTGCCGCCACCGCATACGCATTCGGCGTGAGCATGAACGTGCCGATGTGGCAATGCAATCCCGCCAGCGTCATCACGCCGGATTCCATGATGCGCGTGATCGCATCCCACGCGTCGCCGTTCTCGAAGTTGAACCCGAAGCGGTCCCACATCGGGTACACGCCGGTGTCCATGTTCACACGCACTGCCACGCGCGGTTTCTTGTTGAGCTTCGCCGCGATGCCTTTCAGCATATAGAGCTCGTCGCTGTGATCGATGTGGATGAGCGAACCGTTCTCCACGGCGAGCTGCAATTCTTCAGCGCTTTTGTCGGGACCGTTGAAGATGATCTTCGAAGGAGAAACGCCGTTCTGCAGCGCCTTGCGGTATTCGAAGCCGGAAACGACTTCCGCCCACGAGCCTTCCTGGTGAAATACGTTGCACACCGCGCTGATGTAATTCGTTTTGTACGACCATGCGAATTGCACTTTCGGGTAGCGCGTGGTGAAAGCGCGTTTCGCGTCGCGGTACGTTTGACGGATCGTTTTTTCCGAGATGACGAACAGAGGCGAACCGAAATCCGCGAGCAGTTTTTCCACGGGGCATCCGTCGATGTCCATCACCGGGGAAAATGTATTCTTCGTTCCGAACTTGTTCATCACGCCGGCGTTCAGCTGCTGAATCACCGGGCGTTCATAGGTCGCTTTTTTCATAATCAAAGCTCTCCAAGGGTTGAAATTTTTTCGAACTCATCCAGGTTCACGATCATGTCGTAGGAATACCGGATGAACAGTTTTCCGATCTCGTAAGATTCGAACGGCTTTACCGGAAGTCCCATCGCCATTTGCGCGAGCGCGTCGGGATGATTCTGTCCGCTGCCGGTGGCGAGGTACACCCACGCGGGGAATCGCGGGTTGATCTCCAGCAAATGATATTCGCCTTTTTCCGTGCGGATCATCTCGAGCTCCATGCCACCTTTCCATTTGGTCGATCCGATCACCTGCTTCGCGATCCGCAGCAATTCCGGATCGTCGATCGTAATGCCTGACCACGCTTTCCCTTTGTCGGTAATGTACTGCTTGCGCATCGGCACCGCGCCGATCATCGTGCCGTTGCCGTCTCCGATTGCCGTCACGTTCACTTCCTGTCCCTGCACGAATTCCTGCACGATCACCGGCAATCCCCATTTGGAAACGATGCGGTGAAAAGCAGAGACGGCCTGGTCGGGCGAATACACGACGGATGCATCGTAGAATTTTCCTTTCACCACCATCGGGTAGCTCAGCTCTTTTTTCACGTTGACGAGCTCGGTGGTGGTGTTGACGGTGATGCTTCGCGGCACGCGGACGTTGTGCTTCCTGCCGAACTCGTCGAGGTTCACTTTGTGACGTTCTTCAAATTGCTCCACCGTGGGAAGAAAAGTGCGGATGCCCATTTCACGCTCGAGCTTTTCGCCAAGACGGATAAAGTTGAACAGCTCGGAATCGAAATTCGGGATCAGCAGGTCGATGTGTTCTTTGCTGTGAATGTATTCGAGCCGTCGCAGGAGCACATCGATGCCCGCAGAGGGGAACGGCACCTGGTACGTTTTGTCGACGAGATCGTGCATGTAGATGCCGGGCTCCATCGTTTCGTAAGCGAGACCGATGATGCGCACGTCGAACACTTCGCTTTCGCGCAGCGAACGGATCACCGACATTCCCGGGCCGGGGCTGTCGATGGCGTTGAGGCCGGAAACGGCGACGTTAATTTTTCTCTTTTTCATCGTTCTCGGTAAGGCGCAGCTTGCTCAGCATGCTGATGAAATCATACAGGTCTTTTTCGAAAGTGGTGCGGTCCACCTCATACTTTTCCAGGATGAGCTCGCCGATCTCTTCGCGCGATTTGCCGTTTTTCAGCAGCTGGATCAGCTCGAGGCCGATGGGGTTGGTGCTGAACGAATCGCCGGTAGAAGGGTCGAAGATGAAGCCGGAATCGCTCAGCGCGATGTTTCTCTTGATCTTCATAAAGTGGGGTTTGAGGATTTTGACTTCACGCGCGCCAGCTCTGCTTCGAGCTCGGTCACGGCGCGTTCGGAACATAATTTCACATACTCGAAGAGCCGCGAAAGCTCCGCGAGGTTTTGTTTCTTCTCCGCCAGCGTTTCCATTTCATCCAGCGGATCGATCATCTGTCGCATGCCCATGAAACCTAACGAAGTTTTCATGCGGTGCGACAACGCGCGGATCGTTTCGAAATCGGAAGCGGCGAGCGCGGCGGTGAGCTGCGTGATGTCTTCCGAAGATTGTTGCACGAAAATTTCGATCATCTCGATCAGGAAAGCATCGTTGCCGCGCGTGAGCTGGTTCAGCTCTTCGAGATTGACGACGCGCCCGTCGGGAATAGTGACTGCAGTTGCTTTGACGGTTTCGTTTTTAACGGTGACAGCATCGCCGAGGTATTTCCCCAGCAGCTGGAATAATTCTTTTTCGCGGAACGGTTTCGAGATGTAATCATTCATGCCGCACTCAAGACACTTCTCGCGTTCGCCCGGGAGGATGTGCGCCGTCATGGCGATCACCGGCAATGTCGCTTTCAATTCACTGCGGATCTTTCGCGCCGTCGTGTAGCCGTCCATCACCGGCATCTGGATGTCCATCAGCACGAGATCGAAGTTTTCCTGCTGCAGCTTTTTCAGCGCGAGCTCGCCGTTCTCGACGACAGTCACGTTCAGCCCGAAACTTTCGAGGTACGTGCGCGCCAGCTTTTGATTGAGCGTGTTGTCTTCCGCGAGCAGGACGCGGCTGCTGTTGCTGAAGAGCAGCTCTTCCGGAACTTCCGGCGCCACCACTTCTTCGTACGCGAGCGGGAAGCTCATCGTGACGATGAATTCGGAGCCGAGACCTTCTTTGCTTTTCAGCGTGATCGTGCCGTTCTGGATTTCGACGAGGCTCTTCACGATGGAAAGACCGAGACCGGTGCCGCCGAATTTGCGCGTCGTCTCCGCATTCGCCTGGTTGAAGCGGCCGAAGATCTCTTCCTGTTTGTCTTCCGGGATGCCGATGCCCGTGTCCTTTACGCGGAACACCAGCTGCGCGATATCGTGCTCGATGTTTTTTACTTCGCAGTGCAGCGACACTTGTCCTTCGGAAGTAAACTTCATCGCGTTGTTCACGAGGTTGATCAGGATTTGCGTGAGCCGCGTCGGATCACCGAAGAGCAGTCGCGGCAGGCGATCGTCGGCAACGACCAGGAAGCCGATGTTCTTCTCTTTCGCTTTTTCCTGGAAAACGATCTGCAGCGATTGGATCAGCTCGTCGAGGTTGAACGGGATCTTTTCGATCTTGAGCTTGCCGGCTTCAATCTTGGAGAAATCGAGAATGTCGTTGATGATGTTCAGTAAGTTCGAGCCGCTCGATTTGATCGCCGTCATGTATTCGAGCTGCGTGCGGTCGAGGCGCGTCTTCTGCATGAGATCGGAGAACCCGATGATCGCGTTCATCGGCGTGCGGATCTCGTGGCTCATGTTGGCCATGAACAGCTCTTTCGCCTGCGCATTTTCATCCGCTTGTTTTTTCGCTGCGCGCAATTCTTTCTCCAGGCGATTGCGCGTATTCACGTCGCGGAACAGGATGAACGCCGCCAGCACCGCCGCCAGCACCCCGATGCCGATCTCGAGGTAGCTCCACTGCTTCGACGTCGCTTCGTATTCCACGCTGTGATCAAGCAGCACCATTGTCGTTTTGCTCAATGACGTTTCGATGGAATCGATCGTGCTGTTCAGCTCGCTCAGCGTCTTGATGCCGTCGTCCGTATTTTTCGGAGTGCCGTCGGGATTCATCGCGCCGGAATTGTGCGAGAGATCTTTTCCCTCGGTCAGCTTTTTGTAAGTAAGATCTTTCAGCTTGTAAAAAGTTTCTTCCTCGGGTTTGCCGGAAAAATACTTCTCCATGCTTTTCAGGTTCGTCTTCGCCGCCGCCTCTTTCACTTTGTATTCCTCGAGAAATTTTCCGTCGCCCGTGATGAGATAACCGCGTTGTTTCGCCTCCAGCTCCTTGATGTCGGAACGGAACGTTTTCAACAGCTCGGAAATGCGGTAAGCGTCGTACAGCTCCGAATTATTGTTCGACATGCGCACGATGTAGCGGTTCGCATTCACCGCGATGAACAGCGCGAGTACGAT
>CAMLEF010000190.1 GCA_946478675.1 uncultured Flavobacteriales bacterium
ATGTAGTAATGCGTGAGGATCGTCATGACCGTGAAGAAAAGCAGCAGACCGAGACCGAGAATGCCGAGCAGCAGCAGCACGAGATCGAGTTTGTGCTGCGGCTTCGGCAGCGGATCGGGAATATCGCGTTTGCCGATGACCAGTCGGTCTTCCAGCATATGGCAGTATTGTCCGTCGGAAAGCAGGAAATGCGGATGCTGCGGCTCTTTCATGGGCGCAAAGTTACATGATCGAAAGGCTCATGAGCGGAGGCCCTGCTTTTTTTCGGCGAAGCTTCCGAAAAGCAGCAGCAGCGCAAGGAACGGCAGCAGCCACAGCAAGCGCACATTGTAACGCGGATCGATCATCGCGAACGTTACACAGACCCAATCGTTGAGCACAAGAAAAAGCAGCGACACGACCGTCACAAAAAGCAGCGTCATGGGAATCTGCCTGCGCCGGAAAAAGAACAGCGCCGCCAATAGCACGCCCGCCAATCCGGAAACGATCATCATCGACAGTTCCAGGCCGGAGAAATCGAGCCCGCGCACATTCTGCCGCGCATGCCGGTAGCTGTCCAGCAAGGACGGGAAGTGCCAGGCGATCGCACCGTAAGGCGCCGACCCTTCCAGCTGGAAATTGGAAATGATGATGCGATGTTCCAGCAGTTCCGCGCCGGCATCCGTTACCGAACGCCACGCAAACCGGCCGAGGTTTCGCGGGTTCGAGAAGAAATCACGGATCACCGGGTCGTATTCTTTCGCCGCACGTTCCCAGCCGTGCTCTTCCCATTTGTATTCCTGGTTCAGCGGGCTTTGCGGATTCCAGAGAAAATCGACATCGAAATGATCGCGGTAACGGCAAAGGCTGATCGGCTTTTTCCCGCAGTTCTCATCGAGATAATCGTTGATCAACCCGGTTTGCACCAGGCGTCCCATCATGAATACCGGCCTTCCCTTCGGCAGCACGATCCATTCTCCGGCGACGCTTCGGTTCAGCAACAGCATGCAGACGAATGTTGCGGGAATCAGCAGCATCGTCATGAAGATCTTTTTCAGTTGCTGCGGATATTTTTTCCGGCGAATTATTCCAACGGTCAGCAGCAGCGCGAGCAAGGCGGCAGCCGTAAGCAGGTTGGATAAATGCGCCATCATGGAAAACACCGCGATCACGGCAGCATAACGACGCACACTTTTCGGGACATTCACCGGCACGAGCAGGAGCAGTAACGAAAGCAGCAATGCCGAAGTGAAAACATCCGTCATGAGCTGGCTCGTCGTGGCGGCCAGCGCGGAGCCTCCGGCCAGGAGCAGGTAAAGCGCCAGAAGCAGCGGCCGCGGGAAAGGTTGTGGCGGAACATAACGACAGCAGAAAAACAGCAGCGATGCCAGTAGGATTGCCTGCACCAGCAGCGGGATCCATAACGAAGTCGCAAGGCTGAAATGCCGCAGGAAAAACGCATAGGCGATCGGCCGGTCGACGGGCAGCGCGTGTTCGAAACAGGCCCCGATGTAAGTGCCGCTATCGCTGCAGACAATCGGGAAGCCATTGTAAAAAGCCGGGATGCACAGCAGCAGCGCGCCGGCAATTATAACCAGCGCATCGAATAGAAAATTCTTTTTGAAAAGGTAGTTCACTGCCGTGCCAGCAACATGTGCGTCCGAAGATACGACTCAAATTCCCGAAACCTTCAGCTGCTGATCCAGTTCCCATCCGATCACCGGCATGTCGCAGACTTTGCAGAGATCGCACTTCGACCAGCTGATCCAGTGATCACGTTCGTTGTACGGGAATTTGTTGACGGTGTTGCGCAGCAATAGTTTCTGGCGGATCGCGAGCTTCGACATGAACGGGTGGCGCAGGAAATAACCGAGCGCGCGCAGCGGATCTTTTTTCAGCGTGCCCGATGCGGTCGGGTAACGCGTGATGAGCCGCACGCAAACGATGTCGAGGTTCTGCTCGAGCGTGTGTTCTTCGTACACGTCGACGTCGATGCCGTAACCGATCGTCAGCACGTCGCCGCCCCATTCGTGATCGAGCGCGTGATGTAAAAGATTGGATTGCGTTCGGATCAAAAGTTTATGCGCTGTATCCGGCTGCTCGTTGCGGCGCACGGAGAAGTTTTTTCCGTCGAAGCGCACGTCGTAGAAAGGCTGGTGCGCAACATTCGTCAGCTGGACGGAAAAGATCGCTGCCGAAAGCACGTCGGGATGATAAAGGTCGCGGTTGTCGTCCAGGCAACGCTCCAGTTTTTCACGGATCGTTTCCGCTTCGGAGTCCGTGCAGGAGATGGGGCGTTCCGTTTCCGCAATAGCATCACCGTACTCTTCTTCGACGAGCTGCTGAATCGTTTTCGTGGCGAAGCGTTCGTGCCACGGTGAAATTTTATGAAACGTTTCGCCTTCGAAATAATCACCGGGATTAATGACGAAAAATCCGACAGGATGTGTTTCCTCAAAATGCTCCTGGTAATAGCCGATCAACCGTTCGCGGGAGAATTTCACTTCGTTGATCCATTGCCGCTCTTTTTTCAGCAATGCGAATCCCGGCCCGAACGGAATGGCGCGTTCCGGCTGCAGCTCGCGCACGATCTTGCAAAAGTGATGCGCGAAATACTGCTCCCGCAGCAAACCGGTTTCATAATCGTTCTTCGAAGGATAATGCACGGTATTCGGAAAATATCCCGCGCCGCTCCAGCCGGAAAACAGGTAATCGATCTTCGGCCAGCGCTTTTTGATCTCGCACAAAAACATCTGCACGACATTCTCGTGATGCGAATTCAACGCGTCGTTGAGATTGACGATCACGATTTCCCCGATGCGGATGACGATGACACTCTCCAGCGCAAAACCAACATACGTCACGGTAGTCGTGGGGGAGATGCGGTATTCTTTGTAGCTCACCGCTTCGGTTACGTCATCAAAACCGAGCTCGCTGAAATATTCTTTTGCGCCGCGCCGCCATTGAAACGGGTAGAAGACGCGCGCATCCTGCGAAAACAATTTCAGCGAATCCGCATGCAGATGATCTTCGTGGCCGTGCGAATACAGGATATGTTTCGCAGCAGGAGCTTTTGAAATATCCACCGGCGCCGGGAACAGCTGCCATTGGTTCATGTATACGCCGCCTTTGATCCAGGGATCGAACGTAATGGTCGTATCGCCCGTGTCGATCAACAGACACGAGTGACAAATGTATTCAATGCGCATGCGCAGCCGGGTTTGGTCAGCGTATCAATGCTTCATCGGAATCTGATTAGTCGCCGGGAGAAAACGGTGGTGGTTGTGCTTTTATTGCCTCTATGAAAAAAAAAGGGCATTCGTGCATTCGGTCATTCGGGGATACGGAAACTGACCATAGCCCGAATTTCCGAATGACCGAATTTCCGACTGCCCGACTGTCCGAATTACCGAACGCCCGAATTCCCTACATTTGCCGCATGGTAACAATTGAACAAGTGAAGGCTCTGGCTGATCGCAAGGACGCGTTAAGGAGGCATCTTTGACATCGATGGCAAGCTGAAAAAAATCGCCGATGAAGAAGCGGCTTCGCAGGCTCCCGGTTTCTGGGACGATCCGAAAAAGGCAGAAGCGCTTCTGAAGGAAATCAAGAAAAAGAAAAACTGGACCGATTCGTTCAGCGCGCTCGACGCGACGATCGAAGATTTGTTCGTGATGCACGATTTTTATAAATCGGGAGACGCATCGGAGCAGGATATCGACTCGGCGTTTGCAGATGCGGTGAAGAAGCTTGAGGAGCTCGAGTTCCGCAACATGCTCAGCGGCAAAGACGATCACCTCAACGCCGTGCTCACGATCAACGCGGGCGCGGGCGGCACGGAAAGCTGCGACTGGGCGAGCATGCTCATGCGCATGTACATCATGTGGGGCGAGAAGAACGGCTTCAAGGTAAAAGAAGCCGATCTGCAGCAGGGTGAAACCGCCGGCATCAAATCGTGCACGCTCGAGTTCGAAGGCGAATATGCTTTCGGTTATCTCAAAGGAGAGAACGGCGTGCACCGCCTCGTGCGCATTTCGCCTTTCGATTCCAACGCGCGCCGTCATACCTCGTTCGCTTCGGTGTACGTGTACCCGCTCATCGACGATACGATCGAGATCGAAGTGAATCCTTCCGAAGTGGAATGGGAAACTTTCCGTTCGGGTGGCGCAGGCGGACAGAACGTCAACAAGGTGGAAACCGCGGTGCGACTGTACCACAAACCGACCGGCATCATCATCAAGAACCAGGAGTCGCGTTCGCAGATGACGAACCGTGAGAACGCGATGCGCCTGCTGAAATCGCAGCTCTACCAGATTGAAATGCAGAAGCGCATGGAAACGGTAGCAGCGATCCGCGGCAACATGAAAAAGATCGAGTGGGGCTCGCAGATCCGCAACTATGTGCTGCATCCGTACAAGCTCGTGAAAGATCTCCGCACGGATTACGAAACGTCGGATGCGCAGAGCGTGCTCGATGGTGAGCTGAACGAATTCATCAAAACCTACCTGATGGAGTACGGCGCAAGCTGGAACCTCGGGTAAGCAATATCAACCTTTGGTTGAATGAATAAGGGGTCGACCCTTCGATAGCAATCGGAGGGTCGACCCCAACTGCAAGCAGTTTTTCCAATGAAAAAAGAGATCCATATCTGGCACAAAAAAACCTGCTCGAAGAGCTGCGAGGTGATGAACGTGCTGAAAGAGGAAGGCATTAAGCCGACGGTATTCGAATACATCGTAACGCCGCCGACCGAAGAGCAGATCCGCGACATCCTGAAAAAGCTCGGCATTCCCGCCGAAGAGCTGATCCGCAAGAAGGAGCCGGTCTACAAGGAGAAATTCGCGGACAAAAAGATGACGGAAGAAAAGTGGATCAAGGCGATGGTGAAATATCCCATTCTCATTGAGCGCCCGATCATCATCAAAGGCAACAAAGCGATCATCGGAAGGCCGACGGAAAAAGTGATTCCGTTCGTGGAGTCCTGAGCGTTCCGTAACTTTATGAGATGCGGCTGATCCTGCTGTTTCTCATTCCTCTTTTTCTCGTCGCCTGCCACCATCAACCAGCGACAATTACGGCACGTCCACCGGCTGTTCCTGCAGAAACGGTTGCCACCATTACGCATGCCGCCGATCACAACATCACGCTGCTCGATGTGGCGGTTATCGCAGCGTCGCCGCAATATCATTCAAACAGTGATGCGGATGTGACGAAATATCGTTACGAATGGCGTGGCCAAACGTATGAAGGCGTCGAGCACGAGGATATTTATCTCGCAGAAGGCGATAAGTTCATTGTGCTGATTCCCGATACGCTGCGGCCGTTTGAAAGCAAGCTGCTGCTTGAAAATCCGGTCTTCGACGAACAGGAGCTGATCACGTTGCGTGCCGGATATGTGCGCGGCGCCTCGGATAAATGCATTGTTTACGAGTACGAATACAACGGCCGGCGTTACCGCAAGCAGCTATACAAACGCGATGCGCCGTTCAACATCAACGGCGGAATGACGCCGAAGCAACTCATCCTCGTGCTGGTCGATCCGGCCAATCCGGCAAGAAGCATTGCCGTGCCCGACGAAATTCTTTCGCGCGAAGACAGCGTTCGCTACAGCCTTCCGCACAGTCAACCGCAAATGAATTACGGCATGTGGTTGTCGCGCGGTGTCACAAACGAAGCGGCGGACACGATCGTGGGCAACGTCGGTGCGTATTGCTACGTTCCGGACACGACGGAGATCAGCGCCCTGGAGAATGTTGTCGGCGAATGGCAATTTCCTTATGTAAAGTCGCAGCGAGTGGCGGTTCGGCAGCAGCAGGAAAAGTTGCTGCGTGAATCAGGTGTGCAGCTGCATTACACGCACCGCAAGAAGATTCAATTCCGCCTCACTGACGGCAGCACCGTTACGATCGATCTCGCCGCTTACCGGAATTGTTTCAGCATCGTGCTGTTCAACGGGCACGATCGGCCGCAGGTACGCGACGGCTACATCGACAGCCGGGCGTATGTCTATAAAAACTACTTCGGGCGGTGACAACGAGCGGGATAATTCGGCATTTTTGTAACTCGTTTTTGTCAACCAGCGATCGGTGTTATCGGAGCGATCATTGGAGATTGCTTAATTTTATTTCATGTTCAATCCCGGACTTTATCTTAAAAAAGTTACAGCCGAAGATTTTCGTTCAATACGACGGGCTGAAGTGGCGTTTGCTCCTGGCCTGAATATCATTATTGGAAAGAACGGTGCTGGCAAAACATCTTTTTTAAAGATAATAGACGATGTCTTAGCTGATGGTGGGGATATTGAGTTGCAGTTCTCTAAAAGAACGGCTGTAGTGCAAGGTCAGAATGAATATTTAGCATCGTTTTCTCCCAATCCAGATTTTAAAAGTGTCGAAAGATATCATAGGCCTAAATTCGAATATCAAGTTGATGGTAATAAGTTTTGGGATCCGGCATCTGAGATAGTAAATATTAATGATTTAATCGAGAAGTATGAAAGCTCTTTTTTAGTGCATAATTTCTTAACCCATGGATTGCCCGGGACTTTGGTTTTTTTTAATCAAGAGCTCAAAGGAGCTGTATTACTTAAGGATCCAGGATTAATCTCTTCACATGAAATAATCCGACTTTTCAGAGAAAATCAAAATAATGCCAAAGACACTTTGGTGCATTATCTCCAGGCGTCTATCCTTTTCAGTTTTGGTATCGATAACTCTCCATTGAAGGTAGAGTCTCCAATAAGCATTCAGGAATTTGCAGGACGGGTCAATGCTTCGGTTGATGATATGGCCGATGTGTTGACTCATTCTTTGTCGGGATTAACCTCGATTGAGAAGGTGAGAGTAAATGACACACTCAAAGTACAAGGCTCACGAGCGACCAAGTTGGAGCTGCCTAATTTGTTGTTTGAATTTCTATCCGAGGGATATTGGCATAAGTTTTCGGAGCTTTCTGATGGTACGCAAAGAATAGTCTACCTCGTATCTCAAATCAGATCATTGTTCGCAATGGACAATGTATCTGCTTTATATCTCTTGGAAGAACCTGAGTTAGGGATTCATCCTCACCAGCTTCGAAAGTTGATGGATTTCCTTAAAGAGCAGGCTGAAACCAAACAGATAATCCTAACTACTCACTCCCCGCAAGTGCTCGATATTCTCGGTCCCGATGATCTCGATCGCATTATTCTTTGTGAATATGATAATGTAAATGGCACACAGCTGCGCCACATGACCGATAAAGAAAAAGAGCAAGCTCAATCTTATTTGAAAGATATGTTTCTGAGTGATTTTTGGAGATTTACTGATTTTAATAGTAAATAGTATGATCAAAGTCGGGCTAATTGGAGAGTCGGAATATGACCGTGAGTCAATGAAAAATCTTCTCACACGGCTTTATGGAGAAAAAGTGCATTTCACCCACCTGTTGAAAAGTTTACCGGGAACTTATCTGGATACTGAAAAAGCTTTAAAGTTGCTCGCCAAGGAGCTGGTAGAAAAACCAATCGATGCAATTATTGTTCAGCGGGACCTGGATGCTCCTGAATCTAACGCAGTAAAAATTGCTGAAAGAAAAGCCTTTTTTAATGATGTATCTCTCAGGTCTGCTGCGCCAGTCATCAGGCTGCTCCATATTCAAATGCTTGAAGCTTTAATTCTGGCAGATTTAAACGGCTTTAATAAACGCTTTAAAGCAACGGCTACTTTTACAGGTGATCCGATGCACCAAGAGAAACCTAAAAGATGGCTCCGGGACAAATGTAAAAGAGATGCATATGAAGCCAAGCACAGCCCGGAGTTATTTTTACTACTCGACATCGAAAAACTAAAAAAGGTTCGCTACTTCAAAAAATTCATCAACGAATTCGAACATTACCTCAACAATAAAGCAGCATAAAATCATGACCACAGCCACCAAAAACTTCCGCATCGAGAAAGACACGATGGGCGAAGTGAAAGTGCCCGCCGACAAATACTGGGGCGCGCAAACCGAACGTTCACGCAACAACTTCAAGATCGGGCCCGAGGCGTCGATGCCGAAGGAGATCATTTATGCGTTCGCTTATCTCAAGAAAGCCGCTGCGCACGCGAATACCGATCTCGGTGTGCTTCCCGCGGAAAAGCGCGACCTCATCTCGCAGGTCTGTGATGAAATCCTCGCAGGAAAACTCGACGACCAGTTCCCGCTCGTGATCTGGCAAACCGGTTCGGGCACGCAGAGTAACATGAACGCCAACGAAGTGATCGCTTACCGCGCGCACGTCCTCACCGGCGGACAGCTCACCGACGAGAAAAAAGTGCTCAACCCGAACGACGACGTCAACAAATCGCAGTCGTCGAACGATACGTACCCGACCGCGATGCACATTGCGGCATACAAGCTCGTGAGCGAAAACACGATCCCGGGCATGGAACGCCTGCGCGATACGCTCGATAAAAAAGCGAAAGGCTGGACCAACGTCGTGAAGACGGGCCGCACGCACTTCATGGACGCGACACCGCTCACGCTGGCGCAGGAATTCTCCGGCTACGTGCAGCAGATCACCAACAGCATCCGCGCGATCAAAAATGCGCTCGAGATGGTGCGTGAGCTTGCGCTCGGCGGAACGGCAGTCGGCACCGGCCTCAACACGCCAAAAGGTTATGATGTGCTCGTGGCGAAGAAGATCGCTGAATTCACCGGCCTTCCGTTCGTCACCGCGCCGAACAAATTCGAAGCGTTGGCGGCGCACGATGCAATGGTCGAGCTCTCCGGCGCGCTCAAGCGTT
>CAMLEF010000191.1 GCA_946478675.1 uncultured Flavobacteriales bacterium
CCAAAGTCCCAGAAGCTTTTCCCGTCCGCACGGTCCTCCCGGAACTTATTCCACAGCAGGTAAATCGCCGTGAGGATCAGCCAGCCGATGAGGACGTGGAAAAGGCTCATGTTGCAAAGAACGGAAAAGGTTGGTTGGGTTGGTAAGGTTGGTTAAGTTGGATGGGTTGGAAGTTCCCGTTTGTTCGAGCGTAGTCGAGAACCTGTTGCATTAGAATGCGAAAAGTTCTCGACTACGCTCGAACAAGCGGGGGGAAAATGTTTTTTGTTGACTTACGTTCTTAACAACGAGCCACAAACAATAAACCACTAATACATTGCCCCGGACTTCAGCAGCATCATTTAACGAACCAACTTAACCAACCCAACCAACCATTCTCATCACGGCACGTGCGTTCCCCATACACCAACCCCCGCAAGGAAAAGCTAACTTTACAAGAACCGTTAAAAAAAGAAAAACGAAAATCCAACTGCGCGGCAGCTGCGTAATTAACGGCATGAAACGATTCTTCTACCTCTTGTCCGGATTGCTGCTCGGTGGGGCGTTTACCGCCTGCGGACAGAATCAGAAACCGGCCGTTACCGACACGGCGAAAACGACAACTGCAAATACACAAGTTATGCCCGATCCTTCTGTTCTCGATACCGCCACGTTCGGCGCCGGATGCTTCTGGTGTGTCGAAGCGCAATTCCAATTGCTCGATGGCGTCGTCTCCGTTACGTCAGGCTTCAGCGGCGGCACGGTGAAAAACCCGGCCTACCGCGAAGTCTGCAACGGCACCACCGGCCACGCGGAAGTCTGCAACATCGTTTACGACACGACGAAAATCTCCTTTGACGAATTGCTCGCCGCGTTCTGGCAATGCCATGATCCTACGCAGCTCAATCGCCAGGGCAACGACGTCGGCACGCAGTACCGCTCCGTGATCTTTTATCACAATGAAGAGCAGAAGAAAAAAGCGGAGTACTACAAGCAGCAGATGAACGAGAAGAATACGTGGGGCCGCCCGGTCGTCACCGAGATCAGTCCGTTCACAGTGTTCTACAAAGCGGAAGATTATCACCAGAACTACTACAACGAAAACGGCGGCGAAGGGTATTGCCAGTACGTGATCAAGCCGAAAGTGGAGAAGTTCAGAGAGGTGTTTAAGGATAAATTGAAGCAGTAAAAAAATGTTCGCCGCAGAGACGCAGAGGGCGCGGAGTTTTCTCTGCGTACTCTGCGCCTCTGCGGCGATTTTCATTTACATCTTTCCTGCGAGCACACACGCGCGTTTGTAATGCTTCACATTTCCGTTCACCTGGAACGCTTCGAAGTAAACGACGTACGCGCCCACACGCGCTTTCGTGCGGTCGTCCATCGTGCCGTCCCAGGAGAACGTGCCGCTTTCCGTGCCGAGCATTTCACTCTGCACCAGCGTGCGCACCAGGCGTCCGCGCGAATCGTAAATGAGGATCGACGCCGTATAACCCGGCTCGGTGAAATGATAGCTGATGTTCAGCACGTCGTTGAAGCCGTCACCGTCGGGAGAGAAGACTTGCTCGCCGATGCTCACGGCGCCGTCATCGGCCACACCGGGATTGTATTCGGAATTTTTCTGCGTCGGTGTAGCGAAGCCGGCGGTCTCAGCAGCAGAATGCCAGTTCGTTGCGTCCTGCGTCGGGCGTTCGAAGTCGATGCGCTCGAGCGAAACGCCTTTCGTATCCTGCAGCAGCGGGAAATGCCAGGAAGAAGAATAAACGAGCTTATCAATCACGCGGAAGCCGGTGTCGGCCAGCACAACGATATCGCCGTCAACGTTCATCGCGGGAATGTTCACCATTTGCAGGCAGCGATCGGGACGAATGTTGTTCGGGTATTGCATTTCCACCGCCGCGCTGCTTTCGCTCAGCACGAGGTACTCGCCCGGGAACAGCAGGTAGCCTTCCGGCGCAATCACGTTCAGCTCCGTCAATGTATTTGCGATCGTATCCTGCGAGCAGAGCAGCAGCGTTTTCAGGTCGATCACTTTCTGCGAACGGTTGTAGATCTCCACGAAATCGGTGCCGCCGTCTTTCGGATCGAACAGCACTTCATTGATCACAACGTCATTCGCGGCGATCGGTTGCGGCAGCGCGAAAATTGCCGTCGCGGAACTGTTCATCGCATTGCCGGCGCAATCGTTCACCTGCGTATTCACCGATACGGTGTAAGTGATGTTTTGCTGTAACGTCGCTGATAATTTCAGGTCGCATTTCGTGAAATCCGGCGCGATCGGTTTTACCGCAAGAGGATTGCCGATGCTGTTGTCGATGGAATAACGCGTTATGTTCGCCATCGTTACGCTGTCGAGCGGCTCGGAGAAGAAAAGACGAATGCTGTCGCTCGTGATGACGTACGCGTGCACGAGATGTGGCGCAGTTACATCAGGATTCGAAGCGTACACGCTGTTACGGCGGCCCGGCGTTCCCCCCGCATTTGAATTTGAAGCTTTCCAGTTCGAAGCGCCGGCGCAGGGATTATTCGGATCGATCATTTCCAGCGACCAGCCGCCGGAAGCTTTCACTGCATTCTGGTACCATGCATCGGAATACGAAACCGAATGCACCAGCACGCCGGACTTTGCACGCAGCGTGATCGTAGCGCCGGTATTCGTCAGCGCGGGGAAACTCGTAACCCCGGTTACGTTAATGCCGGAAAACAGCGCCGCCGCGCTCGTCGACGTCAGCACCACGAAGCTGTCGGGCGGTAATGTGATCGGCGGCAGCGGGCGCGTCGTCGTTCCAACCGTGATCGACCAGCTGTCGAGATTAAGCGGGAAAGTCGTCGTGTTGTGCAGCTCGAAATATTCTTCGTTCGGCAGCAGCACCGGCGGATCGGGATCAGCCATGATCTCGTTGATCACCACATCGAACGGCTGCACGATGTGATACACCACGTTCGCCGTCGAAGGAGAAGCGAAGTTGCTGTTGCAATCCGCCAGCGCGGCAAAGCTCACCGTTTGCGTCACGTCATTCGCGAGCGGCGTCGTCAACGTCAGCGTCACGCAGCTGTACGTCATGCTGTCGGGAACGGCGGAAATGATTGTGCCGAGACCGGAATAGTTGTTCGCATTCGTCAGCGCAGCAGGATTGATCGGTTCGGAAAAACAGATGGTGACGTGCACGCTGTCGGAAGCATAAGCCGCAACAGGGAACGGCGCGGTGTTATCAGGCGTGGTGTTGTAAATGCTGTTCTGCGTGCCGGGCGTTCCACCGATACCAGCCACCGACGCTTTCCAGTTGCCGTAAGGCGCGCAGGAGAAATTATAACCGGGGTTAATAAGTTCCAGCGTCCATCCGCCGTTCTGCTTGTTCGCATCCTGGTACCAGGAAATATCATAGCTCACCGAATCGATCACGTTGCTCGCCGCATCGAGAATTTTCAGGTTGTCGCCCGAATTGTTCAGCGAAGGAAAACTGCTCAGCCCGACAACAGCGCCGAACGGGCTGAACAACGCCGTATCCGCATTCGCGCAAAGGATGACGTAGCTGTTCGCCGGCAGAATGTAATTGCCCAATGCGCCGGATGATGCACCATCGGTAAACGCCCAGCCGGAAAGATCGAAGTTGTTGGCGGTGATATTCAGCAGCTCGACGAATTCCGTATTCGGCAAACCCACCTGCGGGCTCGGATCGGCCATGATCTCGTTGATGACGACATCGTGGTAACCCGGCGTGCTCAATGGGAAATAGCTGAAGTTCGCCGTGGCGCTCGTGATCGCGTTCGTGTTCAGGTCCTGCACGTTCGTCACCGTGAGCACATACGATTGCGCGCTGACGAAATTCGTGGCGAACGTCAAATGCACCAGCGAATGATTGGACGCATCACGCACTGCCGTCGTCGGCGAACCGATGCTGTTGTTCACGCTGTAATTCGAAGCGGTTTGCGAAGTCGTGGCGTCGACGTTTTCATTGAACAGCACGTCGAGCGTATTCGCGCCGGTAGCCGTTGCAGAAACGAGAGCAGGCGGCGTCGTGTCGACGATGACCGGTCCCACGTAAAAATCGTCGTAGTAGAATTTCGTGATGTTGGAAACGGTGTACTGGCTGCAAACGCCGAAGTAGTTGCAGCTCGTGTGCGTCGCGTCGAACGTTGAACCTTCCGGCTGGAAGTTGACGCCGCCCGTTGTATCCGAATACATGTTCCAGTTGCCCGCAGCATCGCGCGTAACACGAATGCGTAGAATGTTGTTCGTCGCTGCGCAATGATTGTTCACGCCGTCGATGATCTTCGTGCTCGTGGTGCCGCTTTGTTCCCAGAGATCCACGCTGTCGAAAGAGCCGTTCTCGCCGAGACGCACGTAATAACCGTTCACCGGCCCGACAAGATTCGCCACATCGGAAACGAGATAGATGCGCGCGAAGTTGTTGTTCGAAGGCGCGAAATTCAAACGCACCCAGAACTGCCATTCCGCATTCGCGATGAACGGGCTCGGGAACGAGAGGAACGAAGTATCGGCCACCGCTGCATTCAGCTGCAGCTGCCCGCTTGCATTCACGATGTAAACGGAATTGTCGCCGGACCACGCCGGGTTGGTCGTGAAATCGCCGTCGGAAAAATTATCGGTGATCTGCGCCGAAGCGGAAAGGCCGGTCAGCAGCAGCAGGAAGAGGAGCGTATGACGAAGAAAAATCCGGGTTATCATCATTGGTAAAGATAGAATATTCACCCGGCAGGCCTGTATGAATTTGGAGTTAAATCGTCAAAAACCACAGCGGCGGATGCTGCATTTCGTAAAATAGTTAGTCGGCTAAATAATTCTATCTTTGCGTCGTCGCATCCAACTTTTGCAAATGGAATCCATCGGGCAGTTATTGATCTTGCTTCAGAAAGCGCATCGCAAAGCCATTGCCGAACGCCTCACCGCCCTGCAGCTGTATCCCGGGCAGGACGGATTGCTGTATCATTTGTCGCGCAACGACGGGCAAACGATGAGCGATCTCGTGGAGAGAATGGGCATCCGTCACCCCACACTTTTTACCATGGTGAACCGGATGGAAACGGCCGGGCTCATCCGCAAGGAAAAAGACGGGAACGACCGACGCGCGTCACGGATCTTTCTCACGGCGAAAGGCAGGAAGCAACTGGCGCAGCTCGCGCAAATCTGGCAGGAGATTGAAAAACGGCTCACGAAAGGATTGAATGCGGAAGAACGGAACGCGACGAAAGCCGCACTGGCCCGGCTGATCGACAATCTCGGCCAGGAATAATTAAACGCAAAACAAAATCCATGAATACGCAAAACGTTTATAAAGTCGTGCTCGTCTTCCATCTTGAAAAAGGAAAAGCGGAAGAAGAGCTTCGCCGCTCGAAAGAGCCGCAGAGTTTTCCTTCGCTGCTGTCGCAACAGCCCGGCTTTCTCGGCCTCGAGCTGGTGAAGATCGACGACGACAACACCATGTCGGTGCAGACCTGGCAGAGCGACAAAGACTGGTGGACCGCGCTCGAAACCGTGAAGCAGCTTAGCGCCGCCGCACCGCCTTCCGCACGGGAAAATATTCTTGTTTCGCGCGAATTCTTCGGCGGCTACGTGCAGGCCTGATCGTCATCAGCGAAGTTTGCCGTTCCAAAAAAATCGGCATCTTTGCTCCATGAACACGACCTGCTGCATGAAACGCAAGATGAAGAAACCGCTCCTGTAAAGGAAGGGTCTCCTGCGTTTTTGCTCCGTCAACATAAACAAAGGCCTTTCCGGAAACGGAGGGCCTTTTTGCTTTAACGGACAAAACAAAAAAGTAAACACTTATTCAAACCCAACATCAAACTTCACCTTTCGGTAAGATATTCGCATACGATTCGCAAGATTCGTAATTCGGATATTCGTACCGATTCGTAATTCGCAACCTATGAAAATAGCAGTCGTCGGCGCCACAGGACTTGTCGGCACCAAAATGATGCAGGTGCTGCAGGAGCGGCGCTTCCCGGTTACCGAGCTGATTCCCGTCGCTTCCGAAAGATCGAAGGGAAAGGAAATCGAGTTCGCCGGGAAGAAATACAAAGTCGTTACGCCTGCCGAAGCGATCGCATTAAAACCGCAGATCGCGCTGTTCTCCGCGGGCGGTAGCACGTCGCTCGAGTGGGCGCCGAAATTCGCGGAGGCCGGCATCACCGTGATCGATAATTCTTCCGCGTGGCGCATGGATCCCGTGAAGAAGCTCATCGTGCCGGAGATCAACGCCGACGCGCTCACGAAAGACGACAAGATCATCGCCAACCCGAACTGCTCGACGATCCAGATGGTCGTTGCGTTAAACCCGCTGCACAAGAAATACAAGATCAGGCGCATCGTCGTGAGCACGTATCAATCCGTTACCGGCACCGGCAAAAAAGCCGTCGACCAGCTGATGAACGAACGCGGCGGCACGAAAGGCGAGATGGCCTACGCGTACCAGATCGACATGAACGCGATCCCGCACATCGACGTGTTCCTCGAGAACGGTTACACGAAAGAAGAAATGAAGATGGTGAACGAAACGCGCAAGATCATGCGTGACGATTCCATCCGTCTCACATCAACCACCGTACGCATTCCCGTAATGGGCGGCCACTCCGAAGCGGTGAACGTCGAATTCGAAAACGAATACGATCTCGCGGAAGTGCGTTCCATTCTTGAAAACGCGCCCGGCGTAAAAGTGATCGACGACGTGAAAAATCTGCAGTACCCGATGCCGCTCATTCACGCGCACGACAAAGACGACGTATTCGTAGGCCGCATCCGCCGCGACGAGTCACAGCCGAAGACGCTCAACCTCTGGATCGTTTCCGACAACCTCCGCAAAGGCGCAGCGACGAATGCCGTGCAGATCGCGGAATATTTGCTGGAGAAGAAGCTCGTGTAAAGAAGGTTGGTTTTTGAAAAATGAAACGGCCCGGTCACTGTTGACCGGGCTTTTTTGTGCCGTTCGTTACCGAAAAGCGACCGTTCGTTACGTTTAGGCCGTTAAAATTGACAACAGTATGGTTCTATAATTAAATTTCCATTTACACTAAAACAACCTGCATATGAAAAAATTACTTTTTACAGGATTGGCCGGCTGTAGTTTGGCCCTGAACGTGAATGCGGCGTGGATACACGACTGGTCGGCCGGTATTGGCAGCTCCGCGACCAGCAGCCCGGACCGCGGCAAATGTGTCGCCATGCCGATCAACAATGCCGTGACCAGCGCAGGCGTATTCACCGGCACTGTCGATTTCGATCCCAGCGCCGGCGTGACGACAAAAACGTCGATCGGGACTACGGACATGTACATCCTGCAGGATAACATCAATGGCACGTTTTCCTGGGTGCTGCAGGTCGGCGGAAGCGGCTGTACGATCGAGCCGGCGAACATCATCACAGATGCGAACGGAACGCTTTACGTTTGCGGCCGCATCATGGGCAGCGCCGATTTCGATCCCGGTGCGGGCGTCACGACCGTGACCTCGGCGAGCAGCACGGCATATGACGCCTTCCTCGCCAGCTACAGCGCGTCGGGCTCCCTCAACTGGGCCTTCTGCATCGGCGGCACGAACGGCGATGAAGCCTATGGCCTCTGCATGGGCCCGGGTGGAACCAATGTCGCATTCACGGGCTTTTATTCCGGCTCTGTCGATTTCGATCCTACCGGCGGAATTGCCACGCTCACGAACTACGGCGGCACGGATGGTTTCCTGGCACGCTACAATGCCTCGACGGGTGCGTATAACGCAGCATTCCATATCGGCGGATCCGGTGATGATGCGATCATGGCCCTGTGCGTTGACGGCTCGAGCAATCTGTATGCGACCGGCTATTACAGCAGCACCGCGTATATGGATTTCGGCGGCACGACCACGCTCACCAGTGCCGGCGGCAAAGACATTTTCGTCTGCAAATACAGCGGTACTACGCTGACCTGGGATAAAAGCTCGGGCGGTACTAACGACGATCAGAGTGTGGACATCGCGTTTTACGGCAATTACGTTTACATCGGTGGAGGCGTAGGCGCCGGTACGGTCAACTTCGCCGGCGGAACTTACAGCATGACGGTAGGCACGGGGAACGACGGCTATCTCGCTGCCTGCGACCTGACAACAGGAAATACATCCTGGCTCGCGCCGCTTTCACCGCCGACCGGCGCGACGACAGATGGCAATGACATGGTACAGAACATCGCCGTCGATGGACATGGTTATGTTTATGCTACCGGGGCTTTCGGCAGCAGCACGCTGGACATTTACGATCCGTCTACCGCATCAGTAGCTACAACACTTACAAATGCAGCGTCCGGCGGCTCGGCCGATTTCTTCATGTTGCGTTACAATACGGGCGGTGTGTACAAGGACGCTTGCCGTATCGGGGCTTCGCTCATCGAAGGTTGTCCGGGCCTGGTCGCATGGCAGAATCCGGGCACTGGTGCGCATGAGATTTTTGTGACCGGTGCATTCATGAGCACCGTCGATTTCGATCCGGGCGCAGGAACGGTGAACCATTCTTCAGGCGGTCTGCTCGATCAGAATATTTTCGTCGGCCGCTACAGCTGGACCACGCCGACGCGACTGCATGCAGCAGAAGAACAAGCATCAACGATCAACCTCTTCCCGAATCCTTCCGCAGGAACGGTGACCGTCGATCACCTTGTTGCAGGTGACGTGGTAACGCTGTATTCGCTCGATGGAAAAGAAGCGGCATCGTGGCCGGCAGAAGAAGATCGCCTCTCGCTCGATCTCAGC
>CAMLEF010000192.1 GCA_946478675.1 uncultured Flavobacteriales bacterium
GTTGGTTGGTTGGTTGGTTGGTTGGTTGGTTGGTTGGTTGGTTGGTTGGTTGGTTGGTTTCAGCTTGTTCGAGCGGAGTCGAGAACCTTTCTCATTCTAATGCAACAAGTTCCTGACTCCACTCAAACACACATCCACAATTGCCCACTGCTGCATTAATTCAATAATTCCGAACTTCACTTCGTGAAAATTTCCGTTATCACCGCCTGTTACAACAATGCCGATACGATCGCCGACACCGTGCGTTCCGTACTGGAGCAGGATTATGCGGAGATCGAATATCTCATCATCGACGGCGCTTCGACGGATAATACGCTGGCGGTGATCGAGCCCTTTCGTTCGCGCATTGCGAAAATCGTCTCGGAAAAAGACAACGGAATTTATTTCGCGCTGAACAAAGGGCTGCAGCTCGCTATCGGCGAAGTGATCGCCTTTCTTCACGCCGATGATGTTTTTGCCGACGCACACGTTTTGTCGAAAGTGATGAAAGCGTTTCGCGAAAAGAACTCAGGCAGCGTCTATGGCGATCTGCTGTACGTCGAGCGCAACGATCTTTCCAGAGTGGTGCGCACGTGGTGTTCCGGAGAATTTTACAAAGGCATTTTCCGCAAAGGCTGGATGCCGCCGCATCCTTCGTTTTTTCTTCGCAAAGAATATTACGAACGCTACGGCAATTTCAACACGTCATTCGTTTCGGCCGCAGATTACGAACTGATGCTGCGCATGCTGGAAAAACACGGCGTAACGACGACTTATCTCCCGGAAGTGCTCGTGCGCATGCGGACCGGCGGTGTGAGCAATGTCACGCTGAAGAACCGCATCCGCGCCAACCGCGAAGACCGTCGCGCGTGGACGATCAACGGTTTGAAGCCCGGCCTCTTCACCCTCATCCGCAAGCCGCTTTCGAAGCTGAAGCAGTTTTTCTGAAAAATGACAACGCAGAAACGCCTTCCGCTTTCGCTCATACTGCAATTACTTTTCCTCTCGCTCCAAGGCGTGTTGTGGCTGCTCATCGCTTTCGACATCGGCCGTTTCACCTGGCTGCATACCTCTCCCGGTATTTTCACGATCAGCAGCTGGATCACCGCGGGGATTGCGTTAGCGGCGATTACATCCTTCGTCTTTTCCATGATCCGGACGTCATGGGCGCTGAAAGCCGCTGCGTTACTTTTCCTGTTGCTTCATCTCGGCATGACGCTGCTGACGGGTTATTACATCGTGGGCATCCTCGTCGGGCGCAGCTGAAAAACGACCTCTTCTTTTTCCCCGGCGACCGTTCCCTAAATGGGTTGTATTTTAATAATAAATGTATTTTGATTTGTGCCGGAATTATTCAAATTTGGCTGCATAAATAACCCGACCGTACCGCCCCGGTTCATTTCTCCGCTCGAAACAGGCCACATACGGCTGACCGGACGTTACTCGGATTGATAAAGTGAAGCGAAAATAGTTCCTGCTTATTACTCATGGCAAAGCTGAATCTGCGATCCAGGTGGTGGGTTTTTGGCGCGATTTTATTTGGTGTAACGTTCATCGTTTCGAGCTGCATGCTGTTGATGCAGGTGAACCACCAGCAGGAAGTCGTGCGGAGAAATGTTTCGGTGATTACGTCACTGACGCGTGTCGAATATCTCTCCGAACAATTAACGGATTCCGTCTTTTGGCCCGAAAGCAACATCTCGGCGTTGCAAACGCAATTGAAGGAAAGTTGCCGGGAGCTGCAGGCCGACGTACGTTGTAACGATGCGGTGCAGGCGGTGATGCGTTACACGGCAGGAGCGGATAGCCTTCATCGTGCAGTGGCCGTGAAGAGCGATGCGGAACGTTTCGCGCTGTGGCAGAAAACGGATAAGATGGAAGGAGAGATACGCCTGCTGGTCCGGAACGCAACCGGGAAAGTGCGGGCGGAGCAGGGCGAAATTTCCGCCAGCCTCGCGAACAAATGGCTGGGCCTGCACGTGCTGCTGATTACTGCCTGCATCATGATGCTGCCGCTGTTCCTGCTGCTCATCGTTACGCAGCGCAACATTCGTCGCCGCATGGTTACCGAGCAGGAAGCCCGCGAAACCAACACGCTGCTCGATGCGATCCTCGAAAATATTCCGGACGTAATTTTTGTAAAGGAAACCGGCGACCTCCGGATGGTGCGCGTCAACAAAGCGGCGGAGCGACTGATGGGACTTTCGCAGCAGGAGATGTTCGGGAAAAGCGCTTCCGATCTTTTTCCGGCAGAAGTAGCGGACCAGCTGGATAAAGATGCCCGCGAAGTTCTTGCCCGTGGCGCAGCGCAGGACATTGCCGAAGAAAAACTGTGGACGCCCAAAGGCGAACGATGGATGCGCACGCGGCGTGTCCCGCTCGTATTCGATAACGGCGCCCCGCGTTTCCTGCTGATCATCTATGAAGATATTTCCGCACAGAAGCAATTCATCGACGGCATCAAAGCGTTCAATGAACAGCTGGAACATAAAGTGCAGGAGCGCACGACGGAGCTGAACCAGATGAACCGCGAGCTGATCCTCACGGAGAAAAAACTGCTCGACAAGATCAGTGAGCTCGACCTGTTTTTCTACCGTTCGTCGCACGACCTCAAAGGGCCGCTGGCTTCCATGCAGGGATTGCTGAAGCTCGCTTTGCGCGACGTAAAAGATCCGGCAGCGTTGAATTACCTCGAAATGCTTCGCCAGACCAGCGACAAGCTCGATCATATCCTGCTCGGGTTGCTGGAGGTGCTGCGGATCACGCGCGGCGAGGACAAGGCAGAACCGGTAGTTATTGAAACGCTCGTGCAGGAAGTGATCGCCGGATTCGAGCACCTTTCGGGCCGCGGCGAAGTAAAGATCGAAGAGGAGATCAACGTGCGCCGGCCTTTATCCTGCAATCGCGCTGCCTTGCGTTCGGTGATTCAAAACCTGCTGCACAACGCCATCATGTACCGGAAAGCGGGCAACGCCTCATCGTGGGCGCGGATTACCGCAGAAGACAGGGGAAAAGAGATCGTGATCGAAATTTCGGACAACGGCGTCGGCATTCCCGACGACCTGCAGGAAAAAGTCTTCGATATTTTCTTTCGCGCGCACAGCAGCTCGCAGGGTTCCGGCCTCGGGCTTTACATCGTCAAAAACGCGCTGGACAAAATGCAGGGAACGATCTCGATCAAAAGCATCAGCGGCAAAGGCAGCACATTCACCATCCGGTTGCCGTACGACGCTCCCGCAGCCTGAACTGTTTTTGAAAAAAAAGAAAAGCCGCCTTTCGTTGAGAAGACGGCTTTCCCTTTCAAAAACCAGGTCTACCAATGAACCCTGATCTTTCTAACCAAAAGATGCGGACGCGTTTTGCCGGGCCCGTTAAATTTATCCGGATGCTTTCGCTCGGCGATCCACGAATGATTGGGACGCCAGAACGCGCTGTGCCCGCGGATCACGTAGCTGAAATCGACACTGGAAGTGAGATAGGAATCGTTGTGCGAATTGTCGCCGCGTTTGCTGCCGGGCGTGTAGTTTTCAGAAAAGCCGCGCGGAAGATTGGAAAGCTCGTCGGTGCGGTTGGCCAGCTCAGCAGAAAGCGGTGAAGGCAGCGAAGCCGGGTTGGCGTATACGGAGCTGACGTCGTCGAGGTAATCCGTGAACGTGGTGCGCCAGGTGAGGTCCCAGCCGATGCGGTATTTCTTGTTGAACGTAAAATAGAATCCCGCAGAAGCAGGAACAACCGCCACCACTTTCGAATAACGATGTCCTTCCGTCGTCAGCGGACGCAACGCCACCATTTGCCCGTTGTATTCTGTTTTCGGGTTGTGATACGCCGCACCTGCGCCCAGGCCGATGTAAGCGCGGAAGCTGTTGACGTTGCGATAGGTATGCCCCAGGTCGAAAATCTCGTAAAAGAAATACTGCAGCTGCGCCGTCGCTTCCACCACGTCGTTGCGGAAGTTGAGGTTACGCCCGTTGCGTCCCGCGTTGGAGGAAAGCTTATCGTCGCCTGAAATGCGCGCCCAGCCGATGTTGGTTTTTACCGAGAGGGAAGGGCTGCATTTGTAACGCACGAAACCGCCGACATACGTATGCGTTTGCGTCAGTTTCATGTCGGAAACGAAATCGCGGCGGGTGAGCTCGTTGCCGCCCATATCGCCGAGATAGTTGGCCGCGCCGGTGTTGATGCCGATATCCCAGAAATACTGGGCCTTTGACAACGAAGGCAAAAAGCAGAAAGCGCCTGCAAAAACCGCAAATCGAATGGAGCGTCGGAGTTGCTTCATGGGTCTTTAGTTAAGGGTTATGCTATACTACGAAATTGTCCGCTTAAAGTTCCTGCCTGTGAATAACTTACGTGGGGTGCGAATTACGAATCTCTACGAATATACGAATGCATACCTGCAGATAAAGTTAAAGGCCCACTTGTCTTTTGATTGACAAACAGGCCTTTATTGGTACAATTCGTTTATTCGTAATTCGCGGTATTCGTAGAAGATTCGTAATTCGTAACCCCCTAGAATTTGGCGCGGACTTTACGATGCTTGTACTTTTTGCCTTTGAAGATCGAGCTGTAGTGCGAACGGTACAGCGAGCTCTTGCCGCGGAACACGTAGCTGAATTCGACGCTGGTGGTCAGGTACGAATCGTTGCGGGCAAAGCCGTTCTCGCCGCGTTTGTTGTAATGCGTGGTGCCGTCGGGCTCGGTGTAAACGCCGTAGTTGTTGGCGAAGCCTGCCTGGTAAGCGTTGGCTTCCGCGACATCCGTACGGTTGGCCAGGGCAGCCCCCAGTGTCGACAACGTGCTCGGGTCGACATAATTGCGGCTCACGTCGTCCAGGTAATCGGTCATCGTGGTACGCCAGTTCAGCTCCCAGCCGATGCGGTAGTGCTTGTTGATCGTAAAGTAAAAGCCGATCGCTGCCGGGATGGTCATCGTCACTTTCGAATAACGGTGGCCTTCCGTCATCAGCGGGCGCAGCGCCACCCATTCGCCGTTGTAATAAGCCTTCGGGTTGTGATACAACGCACCGACACCGAGACCGATGTACGCGCGGAAATTGTCTTTGTAGCGATACGTGTGCCCCAGGTCATTCACTTCGTAAAAAAAGAACTGGCACATTCCATTGAATTCCCACATGTAATTGCGGAAGCTCAGGTTACGGTAATAACGGCCGGGATTAGTAGAGAGGCTGTCGGCGCCGCGAATGGTAATGTAATTCAGGCTGGCTTTCGCGGAGAACATTTGCGCAAAACGGTAACGGGCGAATGCCGTTGCATACTGGCGGGACTGCGGCAGCTTGATATCGGAAATAAAATCACGACGGGTAAGATCCTTGCCGCCCATATCACCGAGATAGTTCGCCACACCCACGCTTCCGCCGAAATCCCAATAATACTGGGCTTTGGACAGCAGCGGGGCAGCAACCAAAATCACAAATAGTAAAAGCTTTCGCATCATGTTCTGCTTTAACAGATTGTTCCTTGCCTACGAAATAACAAAAAATGAGCCGGAAAACCAAAAGGAGAGGTGCGAGTTACGGAGTTGCAGGTTGCAAAAATCTTAAGTGCCCTCAAGTGTCTTAAGTGGTCCCCGTCATTCCCCCGCAGCCTGCCGCAGTCTCCTGCCACTGCAAACCCACGCGCACCTTCGCACCCCCGCACCACGCAACCCCACCACGCAACTTTAATTGCTACTTTTATCGCCCTCTCTTATGGAAAACAGGATCACCTCTCTCTTTGGCATCCAATACCCCATCATCCAGGCCGGCATGATCTGGTGCAGCGGCTGGGAGCTCGCGTCTGCCGTCAGTAATGCAGGCGGGCTCGGCATTATTGGCGCAGGTTCCATGTATCCCGACGTGCTTCGCGAGCAGATCCGCAAATGCAAAGCAGCGACCAGCAAACCGTTCGGCGTCAATATTCCGCTTTTGTACGCGGACATCGACAAGCACATCAACATTATCATCGAAGAAGGCGTGCGGGTGGTTTTTTCCTCGGCCGGCAACCCCAAAACGTGGACGCCGTTGCTCAAACAGCATGGCATTACCGTCGTGCATGTTGTTTCCAATGTGAAATTCGCGCTCAAGGCAGTGGAGGCCGGTGTCGATGCCGTCGTTGCAGAAGGTTTTGAAGCCGGTGGCCACAACGGCCGCGAAGAAACGACCACCTTCGTGCTTATCCCGATGGTGCGCAAAGCGATTTCCGTTCCGCTCATTGCTGCAGGAGGAATCGCTACCGGGCGACAAATGCTCGCCGCGATGGCGCTGGGTGCGGACGGTGTGCAGGTCGGTACGCGATTTGCCGCTTCGCAGGAAGCTTCCGGCCATGAGAATTTCAAAAAAGCAATCGTCAGCACTAATGAAGGCGATACGATGCTCACGCTGAAACAGCTCGTGCCCGTGCGACTGATCCGCAACAAATTCTTCAACGAAGTGCAGCAGGCGGAACTCCGCGGCGCTTCCGTGGACGAACTGAAGCAGCTGCTCGGCCGCGCGCGTGCGAAAAAAGGCATGTTCGAAGGCGATCTCGAAGAAGGAGAGCTGGAGATCGGGCAGGTGAGCGCGATGGTGCGCGACATTCTTCCCGCCGCAGAAATCGTCAAGGAAATGATGGAAGAATATCAATCAGCAAAAAAAGAACTCTGCGGTTAAGGCCGCATTCGCCGTTTTCAAAGAAACGCTCGCTATGATCCAATACGACCGATTTACGCTTTCCAATGGACTGAAAGTGCTTGTCCACTACGACGAAGCCACGCCGCTTGCCTGTGTCAATATTCTTTACGACGTCGGCGCCCGCGATGAAGACGAAAGCCGCACCGGGTTTGCGCACCTCTTCGAGCATTTGATGTTTGGAGGCTCGATTAATATTCCCAGCTACGACGAGCCGCTGCAGCGCGTGGGCGGAGAGAACAACGCGTTCACCACGAACGACATTACCAATTATTACCTCACGCTTCCCGCGCAAAATCTCGAAACCGCTTTCTGGCTCGAATCGGACCGCATGCTGAGCCTCGCGTTCTCCGACAAAAGCCTCGAAGTGCAGCGCAGCGTCGTGATCGAAGAATTCAAGCAGCGTTACCTCAACCAGCCGTACGGCGACGTGTGGCTGCTCCTGCGCCCGCTCGCTTACAAAGTGCACCCGTACAAATGGGCGACCATCGGCAAAGAGATCGCGCACATCGAAGACGCCGTGATGGACGACGTGAAAGCGTTTTTCAAAGCGCATTACAACCCGTCGAATGCGATCATGGTCGTTTCCGGCGATGTGAAAACAGACGAAGTGAAAACGCTCGCGGAAAAATGGTTCGGTCCGATCGATGCCGGTGTGAAGCCCGATCGTCGTCTGCCGGAAGAGCCGCGCCAGGAAGAGTACCGCCGTCTCGAAGTGGAGCGCGACGTTCCCACCGATGCGTTGTATCTCGCGTTCCACATGTGCGATCGTCGTCATCCCGATTACCACACCATGGATCTCATTTCCGACGTGCTGTCACGCGGGAATTCTTCACGGCTTTACAATCGTCTCGTGAAAGAACGCACGCTGTTCAGCGAGATCAGCGCTTTCGTCATGGGCGACCTCGACAAAGGATTGTTCTGCGTCGTTGCAAAAATGAATCCCGGCGTTTCGATGGAAGAAGGCGAAGCGGCGATTTTCGAAGAGCTGAAGCGTTTGCAGGACGAGCAGCTCGGCGACCGTGAGCTCGACAAGGTGAAAAACAAAGCGGAATCGTCGCTGCTGTTCGGCGAAATGAGCATTCTCGACAAATCGATGAACCTCGCGTATTTCGAGCTGCTCGGTGATGCGGAGATGATCAACACCGAAGCCGATAAATATCTTGCCGTAACCGCCGCCGGCATTCAGCGCGTAGCGAAAGAAGTGTTCCGCAAAGAGAACTGCTCCGCATTGTATTACCATTCGAACCGGAAAAATTAGTCTCGATACGCTGCCTGCGCCATTACTGCGCTCACGCTACCCGACCTAACGGCGCGGCAAAAAATTATTAAAGACAAAAAAGATAACGATGAGCCTTTCTCCCGACCGCACACAGCTTCCCGCATTTCACCCGGTGACGAAAATCCATTTGCCGCAGGCCGAACGCAAAACGCTTTCCAACGGTATTCCTGTATTTCTCCTCGATGCCGGTTCGCAGGAGCTCGTGAAGATTGAATTCCTCTTTACCGCCGGCATTCGTCATCAAACGCAATCGCTCGTGGCCGTCGGCGTGAACGATATGCTCGACGAAGGCACGCACACGCGCAATGCGGAATCGATCGCCGAAGAGCTCGACTATTACGGCGCTTTCATCGAGACGGAAGCTTCGCACGATAACGCGTCGTTTACGCTGTTCTCGCTGAATAAACATCTGCCGTCGACGCTGCCGGTGGTGCAGGATATCCTGCGCAACGCGGCGTTCCCGGAAAAAGAATTCAACATTTATCTCTCGAACAAGAAGCAGAAGTTTCTCGTCGATTCGGAGAAAGTTTCATTCCTCGCGCGCCGTCGTTTCAGCGAGCTGATCTTCGGCGCAATGCATCCTTACGGCAAAAAAGCGGAGCTGGCAGATTTCGATCTCCTCTCGCGGAATGCGCTGCAGCAGTTCTTCAGCGATCGTTACATCGCATCGGATTGCACGATCATCGTTTCGGGCAAGCTGCCGAAAAATATCCTGCAGCAGCTGGATGCGCTTTTCGGAAAAGAAAGCTGG
>CAMLEF010000193.1 GCA_946478675.1 uncultured Flavobacteriales bacterium
AAAACGGCGGTAATGCATGCGCAGCGGTTCGTACAACGATTCACGCGAATGAAAAGCGGCGAACGATAAATCGGAATTGGTTTTGTTGGTTTTGGCGCGCGCCTTTTCGCCATGATCGAGCGCCGACAGCATCACGTCGCGCGGATCGCGAACGGAGTAATACGCTTTGGCCAGCCCGAGACCGATGAGCAGCTTCACCCAAAAGTTCGGCGCCGCATGTGATTTGACGACAACGTTGCCGCGAAAAATGGAAAGCAACACGAGACGCGTCGTGTTGAAGAACCCGAAATGCCGGATGAATCCTTCTTCGTTGTAACGGCGAAAAGCGCGTTGGGCGGAGCGTTTACCGGAACGGGAAAGAAACGTTTCGGTGTAAAGAAATAAGAGGGTGCTTGCAGACTTCGGGAAACCGCCGCTGATGATGATCATGTCTTGCGTCTCTGACAAATGTAGCCGAAAAAAAGTACTTTTAGCCGTGACCCTGCGGCTCGCACATATCGTCAATCCTTACGTCACCGGCAACGTGGACGAGGCCCGCATCCAGCAGCTCACGCTCTCGTGCATGCGTCGCGCGAAAGCGGAAACGAAGAACGCCAGTGTGCAATTGCTGAGCGCGCAGTTTCCCGAAGATCACAACGCGGTTCCCGAAGATTTCACGAAGTGCGCGGACCTTTCCCGTTCATTGCGCGATCTTGTTCCGGGCGCGAAGAAGCTTCCGCTGCTGCAGGATATTCTTGCCTCGCTGAAGAATGTCGATGCGGATTATTTCGTGTACACGAACATGGACATTGCGCCGATGCCGTATTTCTATTCCGCGGTGGCGCAACTGATCGAAAACGAAAAGCACGACGCGCTTATCATCAACCGCCGTCGTTTGCGTGCGGAGCTCTTGCAGGCAAATCCTGAATTGCTTTTTGCGGAAGCCGGACTTCCTCATCCCGGTTACGATTGTTTCGTCTTCAAACGTTCGCTGCTGGAAAAATTCGATTTCGGCAATGCGGCGATCGGTGTTCCGGGAATCGGGTTTCTTTTTGCGCACAATCTTTTCCTCGTCGCGGATTCCTGCAAAGTCTATTCGGAAAAACACCTCACGTTTCATCTCGGCTTAGAGATCATTCGTCCCTGGGCGGCGGCAAACGTCGTGGCGTTTCAGCATCGCGAGATCAAAGCTTTCCTGCAGCGGCACAAAGCGGAATTCCGCATCGAAAAATTTCCCGGTTATCATCTCCCGTTTTTTCGCAGGCAATTCACCTGGCTGATGAACCCGCTCTTTCATTACCCGACGATGCTGCGGCTCGATTTTCCGAAATGGTTCGACGGCAGAAAAACGATTCGCCCGGTGAAAGGTGAAAGCCGCTGGCAGGAATGGAAAGTGCGGCGTTTTTCTGTCTGACAAATTTCTCAGCCGAGGTGCGTGTCGACTTTCGGATAAAACGGAAGCAGGTCGAGTGTGCGCGCTACGAAATGATTCGTCTTTTTGAAACGTTCGATGCGTCGCTGGAATGCGGGGCCGCCGGCTTCGATCTGTCGCAGCACTTTTTCACGCACAAGCGCATACAGGCGAAGGTCGAGCTGGTTGCAGGCGCGTAACGCTGCAATCGTTTCTTCATCGATCTGCCGCACGGCAGGACGTGTACGGTTCACGCGATGCTGGCGGTAATACGGGAAGCGGAACCGATAACGGTCGCTCAGCCACAAGACGTACGCTTCGAAATTTTCCTGGATGCCGACGACGGGAAAATGTTTTTCAAGATGCTGCATCGCGGCTTCGTAATGTGCTTCCGTCAGCGAACCGAACGGCGCATTGTAATCGCCCGAGAGAAAACGCACCTGCATGTTGTCGACGAAAACAAATTCGCCGCTGCGACAGAGCTCGAGCAGGGAAGCGCTGATCGGTTTTGCGCCGAGCGATTTGAAATCTTCGCGCTTGCGCCGCACGAAATAATAATTGGAGATGCAGCGGTCGATCGGTTCGCGCAGCACGGTGGTGTATTCGCAGGTTCCTGCAGGAAACAACTCGTGCAGTCCGAATAAAAAATGTCCGCGCACGAGACGGATCTTCTCACGTTCAGCAACGGGAATGCGTTCGAGCTGGTTCTTGTCTTTGTAAAAATTCGTCTCCAGCTGTGCGTTGCGCGGGAACTGCCGCGAGAGCAGGTTGTGGAGCGTCGTACCGGCTGTTTTGGGAATGTGCAGGAACAGGAGATGATCCGGTCGCATGATTCAAATGTACGCATCCGGATTATTCTTTCGCCCCGGCGGCTTTCGGGAAAAACGGGAGCGCGTTCGCTATCGCTTCCACCCAACGGTTTCTCTTCCGGTAACGCTGCAATCGTGAACGGAAATCTTCTCCTTTCTCAGCGATCAGCTGTTGCACCCGGGCAGCGGCGGCGTCGTACAGTAAACCGTCCCAGCGATTGAGCGTTGCTACTGCTGTGCGTGTCGCTTCATCCACTTCCTGCAGCGAAGGACGTTCTGCATTCACACGCTGCCGGCGATAATAGGGAAAGCGGAAACGATAACGATCTGCGAGCAGCAGCATGTACGCATCGAATTCCCGCTGGATGCCGATGACGGGAAACGCTTCGAGATTTTTCAGCGCGTCGCGGAACATCGTTTCATTCACCTGGCCGAAAGGTGCTGCTGCATTCCCGGAGAGATAACGCACCTGCAGGTTATCCACGAAGAGAAATTCGCCGTTGCTGCACAACTCTGCGAGTGAATGCCGGATGCTGCGCGGATCATCCTGCGGCAGCGCGTCGCGTTTTCCTTTGAGGTAATAATAATGCGAGATGCAGCGGTCGACTGGTTCGCGCAGCAGCGTCGTGTATTCGGTGCTGCCGGTGAAAAAACGATGAAGGCCGTAAGGAAAATGCCCGCGAACGAGGCGAAGCTGTTCCCGTTGCGTCGCTGAAAGCTGCTCCAGCGATGCGGTGTGCTGCACCATGTTCCGGACCAACTGCCGGCGCTTCGAAAACTGAAGCCCGAGCATGCTGTGGACCGTGCTGCCGGCGGTTTTGGGAATATGCATGAACAGCAGGTGATCGGGGCGCATCCGGGAGGTATTGATTTCGTTTTACAAGTTACGATTTGCGAGGTGTTGCTGCAGACCGCGAAGAACGAATATCGGGCATCGGCGCTGGTATCGGAATTTTTCCCCGGAAGTAGTGTATTTTTAACGGCAACGATGCGGAAGATCGCGCACATCATCAATCCCGTAAATGCACCTGCCGGCAGTGAGCTCGCGCGCGTGCAGCCGGTGACGTTCGCTTCCATCCGCCGCGCGATGCAGGAAGCAGAAGGAAAAGTGAACGTGGAATTTTTTACCGCGCAATTCGCAGAAGATCATCCCGTCGTTCCGTCGTGGGCGAAAAAAACGCCGGACCTCGAACGTTCGCTGATGGATTTCGGCACATTCGGAAGAACACGCAAGCTGCCGGTGCTGAAAGATATTCTCGATCGCCTGTACGCGGCTTCCGATGCGGAATACTTCGTGTATTCGAATGCGGACATTTGCCTGATGCCGTCGTTTTATAACGTGATCGATGCTTATGCTTCGAAAGGTTACGATGCTTTCGCGATCAATCGCCGCCGCATTACGAATCGTTTTACTTCGCCGGAAGAGCTGGAGCTGATGTATGCCGAAGCGGGCGAGAAGCATCCCGGTTACGATACGCTCGTGTTCCGCCGCGATCTCTATCCGAAATTTTCATTGGGAAATGTCTGTGTCGGCATCCCGTTTTTCGACACGGTGCTCATTCATAATTTTTACGCGCACGCGCAGCAGTTTCGTTTGTTCACCGGTAAACACCTCACGTTCCATCTCGGCATGGAGCTGATCCGCCAATGGGGCGACGCCGATCATTACCGGCACAACGCGAAAGAATACCGCGCGGTGCGAAAGGAATTGTACCCGTTGTTCCGCATCGAGAATTTTCCCGGAGCGAATCTTCCATTCTTCGTGCGGCATTTCAAATGGCTTTTCAATCCGACGTTTCATTATCCGACGATGCTGCGTCTCGACTTCAGCCAGCTCGGCAGGAAACGTCGTCCGCGAAAAAAGCGAGAAGTAAAAGGAATGCGCAATCGTTATTTCGAATTCATGAGTCGCCACATCAACTTCGACGACGAGTTCTGATGATATTGCCACTAAGGCACAAAGACACTAAGTTTTTTCAGAATTACTTCGGGCCTGAATTTTATCCCGGGTAATACAAGTACGTTCAGCGACCAGGGCCCGATTCCTTCAAGTGTTTCCTGCGAAAATAGCGTCGCACGATGCCGCGAAGAGCGCCGGGAAATTTGCGGAATAACGGGAAACGCTCATCGACTTTTTGCACCGACAACATGGAACGCACATCGGCGCAGATGGAATTTTTCTGCGAAACGAATTCCGGCAGCAGCACGTCGACGATCAGCACGAGGCGCATTTTGTCCGTCAAATTCCAGGCTTCGTGCAGGTGCGCATCGCAGAAGAGCAGCCACTTTCCTTTTTCCCATGCGCGCGATTCGCCGTTGACTTTGATACCGCAATCGGGAAGTCCCGCGGGAATGTCGATGCCGATGTGGCAGCGGATCACTGCGTCGGTGTCGCCGTAGTGCGGGAGGATTTTGGTGCCGGGATTGAGCAGGCTGAGCCCGGCGGAGAGCATGCCGGGAATGCTGCACACGAATGCGTCGAGCGCGGGGGCGGCGTTGCAGGCAGCTTCATTTTTCTTCCCCCAGAAATAAAATGCCGACTGCTGCCATCCGCCTTTTTTCGAAACGAGGCTTTGATTGAAATACGGATCGGCGGTTTTCGAAAATTGCGCGAGATAGGATGCGTCTGCGGCGAGCACTGCTGCAAATCGTTTTTCCGTTTCAACTGTCCATGCGAAATCACGCGGCTCGAAAAATCCCGGGCGCGCTCCGGCGTATGCTTTCCCGCGAAAGGAAAACCAGGGAACCGGCGGAGTAGCGTGTGCTTCGGACATGATCAGCGATAAATAATTTTCAGTTGCTGCTTTTGCGCGGCAGGAACAGCGTTGATTTTATCGAGGAGAAATTGTGTGACGGGATGTTGCGGGTCGTCGACGATCATCGTGATCGTTTCTCCGAAGCGACGATGAAAATACGCGCGCACCGTTGCGGTTTTTGCGCGATAATTTTCTTCCGTCAGCACGTACTCCTGGTTGTAAGCGTCTTCCTGCCCGGGCAGCAATTCATAACCGAGCTGACGATTGTAGCTGATCGCGGCAGGGTTATCGCGCAGCACTTTGATGTACGTGCGTTTCAGCCCGAGCAGCAGCGACGTATCGGTGAGCAGCAGCGACGCGGCGAGCGGCGCATTCGTGCCGAGACTTTCTTCGTCCCAGATGAAAATGCCGCCGGAGCGTGTTTCTTTTTTCTCCCAATCGATCCTCGCGCCGTTGATGAGGCCGATCTTTTTGCCTTCGGAAATGATGACGTAATAATGCGATTCGGGAACGTCGACGGAGCGGAACCATTGCTGCTGCATTTCCGGCGTGATCGTTTCGCGGAATTCCATGCGCTGCGCGATGACAGGCGAATTCCGCATCTGCCGGACGAGTTCGAGGTCGTCTTGCCGGAGACGGATCAGCTCAATGCTGTAGCCCACGAGGATCATGCGTGTAAATTACGCGAAATAAAAGCTGCGACGCTTTTCGAAAAATGATTTGAATTATTTCCGCAGGATCTTCTCCATTGCTTTTCCTTTCGCCAGCTCGTCGATCAGCTTGTCGAGGTAACGGATCTTCTGCATCAGCGGATCTTCGATCTCTTCCACGCGATAACCGCAGATGACGCCGGTAATTTTTGAAACGTTCGGGTTCAGCTGTGGCGCTTCTGCGAAAAAAGTTTCGAAGCTGACTTTTTTGTCGATCTGCTTCTGCAATGATTTTTCCGTGTAACCCGTCAGCCAGCAGATGATCGTGTCGACTTCGGCTTTCGTTCGTCCTTTTTTCTCCGCTTTCGCAACGTATAACGGATAGACGCTGGCGAAAGTCATCGCGAAAACTTTTGCGTTGTTCATCGTCGTAAAAAGTAAAATGGTTGATAGCAGAATAGGTGTCTAAAATACAAATCCCCTGCTTGTTGGAGCGGAGATGAGAACTTGTTGCAGTGTGATGAGAAAGGTTCTCGACTCCGCTCGAACAAGCTAATAAAGCAATTCGCAAAAATAAATCCGTTAATCCGTGGCTGAATTCTACAGCACTTCCTCCACCAGGAATTGCGGACGACGATTCTGCATCTGGTACAGCTTGTAGAGGTATTGCCCGACGATTCCCATGCAGAACATCAGCAGGCTTGTCGAGAAAAGAACCGTTACGATCAGCGCGGTGAATCCAGGAACGGAGCCGTGGACGAGCTTGTGGTAAATGAAACGGATGCCAAACGCAAACGACACGAGCGAGAAGAAAAGCCCGAGCCACGTCATCACTTTCAGCGGCAGCGCGGAATAGTTGACGAGAATGTTGAGGTACATGCGGAAGAGCTTGCGGCCGGAATACGTGGATTTGCCTTCGCGCCGCGGATGATGCTCGACGGATACGCCGACAATATTTGCGGTGTACCAATGAATGACTTCGTCGATGAAGAGAAATCCCGATTGCAGGTGCGAAGCGGTTTTGGTGGCGAGGCTTTTCGTGATCAGGCGGAAGGAGCTGCCGACGCCGCTTTTTCCTTCGAGCGCCGCACCTCCGCGCAGGATGCCGCTGCCCGCATTGCGCCACTGGCTGTGCTGCTTCGTCGTGTAAATGCCGTACACCACATCGGCTTTCGTCGCTTCGTGTTTTTCGAGCAGCTTCACGATCTCCGCAGGCGGATGCTGCAGGTCGTCGTCCATCGTGACGATGATTTCTCCATTGGCAAAACCAAATCCGCAGGCAATCGCATTATGCTGTCCGAAGTTGCGGCTGAACTTTATCGCCGTCACGTTGCCGGGATGCGCCTGCTTGATTTTCTGCAGCACGTTCCAGCTGCCGTCGTTGCTGCCGTCCTCGACAAACACCACTTCGAACGGAACGCGCCCGTCGAGCGACTTGCTGATCTCCGCATAGAGCAGCTCCAGCGTCGGTGCGCTTTTGTAAACGGGAATAACGATCGAAAGCAGGTTGACGGACATGTTCAGATTCCGGAGAGAAAGCCTCCGTCCAAAATAATGTTTATTCCCGTAACCCATTTCGAAGCGGGCGAGAGGAGATAGATCGCGGCGTTCGCTACGTCCTCCGGATCACCGGCGCCGAGCGGGTAACTTTTCATATGGTTGTCCATATGCTCTTTTGAAACGGCTTCTTCAGCGCGGTCGTACAGCGGTGTGCGCACCATGCCGGGAGAAATGCTGTTGGCGCGGATGCCCATCGGCACGACTTCCTGCGCGAGTGTTTTGACGAAGGATTCGAGCGCTGCCTTGGAGCTGCCGTACATCGCGCCGCCTTTCGGTGGGAATTGCGAAGAGATGGAAGAGAGATAAACGAGCGATGCGCTGCGGTTGAATTTTTTCGCTTTCAGCAAGCCGCTCGTCAGCAGCACCGGCGATTCGAAATTCAACTTCATCATCTCGTCGACGTGCTTCTGCTCGAGAAATTTGATCGGGAACGCTTTCACGTTTCCTGCGCAATGCACAAAACCATCGACGGCCGGCATCGCGCTGATCAATCGTTCACGACCGGAAGTTTCGAGCAGGTCGGCAGCAACGGAAAAATGTCCTGGTCCTTCGAGCTGCGCAAACGTTTCCTGCAACGCTTTTTCATTGCGGCCTGTGATCACGCAGCGTCCGCCCATTTTGCTCACGCTGATGGCCACCTGTCGCCCGATGCCGGAGGAGGCGCCGGTGACGAGAATGATCTTGCCGTTTAAGTGAAAGGGAGTCATGAGATGTTGGCGTAGTCAAAGATGGGAAATAGAATCAAGAGTCAAGAACCAGGAAATAAGAATCAAGAAATCGTTCTGCAAGTCTTGAATCCTGGTTCTTGGCTCTTGCATCATCACACAAAGAGCACGTCCGGACAAACCAATGCATTCGTCTCCGTATAAACCGAAGCCCACGACAATCCTACACCGAAGCCGGAGAAAACCCAGCGGTGCGGCTGCTTCGCCTGTTCGCGCAAGGCAGCGACAATCGTAAGCGGAATGGAAGCGGAGCTCGTGTTGCCGTAATCGCCGAGGGAATACGGCACTTTTTCCGGCGGCAGCTTGAGTTTTTTGCGAATGGTTTCGACCATCAGCCGGTTCGCCTGGTGAAACACGAAATAGTCGATCGTGTCGATGGCAACATTCGCTTCCTGCAATAGTCCGTTGACATTCGCCGGCGCTTCGCGAACGGAAAAGTTGAATACGTCGAGACCGTTCAGCCAGAGATTCCGGCGATGACGCACAACGCCCGGCTCGTGTTCTTCGTCGATGAACGTTTTCTCACTGACAGGCGAACGCACGCCGCCGTCGGGAATGATGATGGCTTCGTAACCGGTGCCGTCGCTTTGCAGGTTGAAAAAACTTTTTGCGGAAGGATCGTATTCGATCGCCGTTGCAGTGCCTGCATCGCCGAAGAGCGGCCAGGTGCTTTTGTCTTTCGGCGTAATGCCCGCCGTAGAAATATCGCCGGCCAGCAGCAGCGCTTTTTTAAAACCGCCCGTAGCG
>CAMLEF010000194.1 GCA_946478675.1 uncultured Flavobacteriales bacterium
GTTCGCATTGCCCGAAGCGATCACGGAATTGCGCAACGTGAAAAAGCGCGAAGAAAAAAACAAGCTCGTCACCATCAGCGCCGCCGACCCGCTCAACCTCACCGGGCTGCTCACGCCCGGCCATCGCATTCCCGCATACACCGGCAACCGCATCCTCTACCGCGACGGCATCCCGCTGGCCGTGCTCGAATCGAAAGAAGTGCGTTTCCTCGAAGAGCCCGACGCGAAAGAAAAATGGGCGCTGCAGAATGCGCTCGTGCAACGGAACATTTCGCCGAAGCTGCGGAAGTATTTGGGAAAAGGCGTACGGTGAATCCGAAGTCACGTTTACAACGTTCCCGATTGCCATTTCTTCCAATGATTATTTGCGGACTGCGTGGGTTCCCAGGTCCATTTCCTGAAGAATATCGCTTTGCATGACTCTTTTTTCATTTTCTGTTGATCCGGGTAATTTTCCCTCCCCGCAGTCCGCAAAAAACGACAGCACAATGACCCACCAAATGATATAGCGCATGTCTCAAACATACACTAAATCTGCCCGGTGCAGACGCTTTCGATAGCTGTTTTCGTATATTCGTACCCCAATAAAATCACGCACCAACCATGTCAACCACCGTAGCAGCCAACGTTTCTGCCGGGCTCAACTTCGAGCTTTCGGAAGAACATCTCATGATCCAGAAAGCGGCCCGCGATTTTGCGCAGAACGAATTGAAACCCGGCGTCATCGAACGCGACGAGCACCAGAAGTTCCCCACGGAACAGGTAAAAATGATGGGCGAGCTCGGCTTCCTCGGCATGATGGTCGATCCGAAATACGGCGGCGGCGGCATGGACACGATCTCCTACGTGCTCGCCATGGAAGAGATCTCCAAAGTCGATGCGTCCTGCTCGGTGATCATGTCGGTCAACAACTCGCTCGTGTGCTGGGGCCTGCAAACCTTCGGCAGCGAAGAGCAGAAACAGAAATACCTCGTTCCGCTGGCGAAAGGCGAAAAGATCGGCGCGTTCTGCCTCTCTGAGCCGGAAGCCGGTTCCGATGCTACGTCTCAGCGCACCACCGCCATCGACATGGGCGATCATTACCTGCTGAACGGCACCAAGAACTGGATCACCAACGGCGGCAGCGCTTCCGTGTATCTCGTGATCGCGCAAACGTATCCCGAGAAAGGCCACAAAGGCATCAACGCTTTCATCGTCGAAAAAGGCATGCCGGGATTCACCGTCGGCCCGAAAGAAAATAAAATGGGCATCCGCGCTTCCGACACGCATTCGCTGATGTTCCAGGACGTGAAAGTCCCGAAAGAAAACCGCATCGGCGAAGACGGCTTCGGCTTCAAATTCGCGATGAAAACGCTGACGGGCGGCCGTATCGGTATCGCTTCACAGGCACTCGGTATTGCTTCCGGCGCTTACGAGCTCGCGCTCGCTTATTCGAAAGAGCGTAAAGCATTCGGCAAACCGATCCACCAGCACCAGGCCATCGCCTTCAAGCTCGCCGACATGGCAACGGAGATCGAAGCAGCACGCCTGCTCTGCCTGAAAGCAGCATGGCTGAAAGATCAGCATCTCGATTACGGCCAGGCCAGCGCCATGGCAAAACTGTTCGCTTCCCGCGTTGCGATGTGGGTAACCACCGAAGCGGTGCAGGTACACGGCGGCTACGGCTACGTAAAAGAATACCACGTCGAGCGTCTCATGCGCGATGCGAAGATCACGCAGATCTACGAAGGCACGAGCGAAGTACAGAAGATCGTTATCTCGCGCAGCGTCCTCGATTAAGAATGAACGCATACTTACATATAAAGAAGGCTGGCCGTAAACCAGCCTTCTTTGCGTTTTACAAAAAGCCGAAAAATCTTACAGAGGAAAGCTAATCGCCGACGACGGCTTTAGAGGGCGATGGGACCGGTCTATGTTTGTCCTGTAAACAAACCAAAGACCCCCACGCATACCATGAAATCTCTCAAGTCCCTCCTCGTCCTCGCAGCCGCACTCGGTTGTTCTACCGTAGCCTCCGCTCAATGGCAAAGCCTGAAGCTGATCGTTGTCGGCAACGCGGCGAACGGCCAGAACGAATACGTCAATACGCTCTTCTTCGACAACTCGGGTTCCGATTCAACGGACGCGGGCGACCAGTCGATCAGCCTGAATACGCTGGGCGCTAACGATGCCTGCTTCTTTACGGTCGGCTCCGACAACGCTGTGCATTCGTTTTATGATCACCGCCAGACGCTGAGCGCGTTCACGACGATCACGACGGGACTTTATGCCGCTAACCCGACCACGATCCGGGTAACTGCCGATTATGATGCGAGCAACCTTTTCCTGGGCATGGGTTACGCGTACCTCAGGCAGATCTCTACCGGCGCTGTTTATTCGCTGATGAATAACGATACGATCACGCTTTCCATCCCTGCGAACGACGGCCTTACTTCCGACTTCCAGATCGTGTGCGGTCCGCGCGTGCTGCCGGAATCTTACAGCGAATCGTGTTTCGAAACGCACGACGGCGGCGTGGAGATCACCAACCCGAACTGCAGCAACTGGAATTACATTGTTTACGACAGCAGCAACACCATTGCCGCTTCTGCGAACGTTACGACTTCTTATGTAGACGTGAGCGGCCTGGGCGCCGGCAATTACACGGTTGTTTCTTATATCAACAACTTCGTGGTCGACTCTTCTTCTTTCACGCTCAACGCACAATCACCGGTAATCGCCGGCTTCAGCGCCGACCTGCTTACTGCGTTTGTGAATGAGAACATCAACTTCACCAACAGCTCTTCTGCGAACGCGGTTTCTTACGCCTGGGATTTCGGCGACGGCAATACGTCAACCGATATGAATCCTTCGCACAGCTTCAGCACCACCGGCCTTTTCAATGTCGTGCTCACAGTTACCTCTCCTGCAGGTTGCCAAAGCAGCAGCACGGTGGAGATCGGCGTGAACAACGGAAATTCCATCGCTTACAAGCATAACACAAACATCACCTCTTCCCCCGAGCGGATCGGTAACACCATGGACGTCGCTGTGATCACGGGAAACCAAACGATCGTGCTTGACCGCAAGAACGACGAAACCGTGACCAGCGCGCAGGTGTACGACCTCGGCGGACAGCTCATCAGCGCAAGCGAATTCAGCGGACAGAATGTTACCGTGCAGGTTCCGAAAACCGGCGTGTATATCGTCCGCGTCGTACGTGCCAACGGAGAGTACCTCAGCCGCCAGGTGATGGTCAACGAACAATAGCAGCAGGGTGTGTTGCCAATGCCGTTTCCCACAACGGCGAAAAGAGGAGCGTGTGCCAATAGCTCCTCTTTTCATTTTTATTAAGAAGCTGTCCAAATTTTATGTTTCGGGATTATTATAAGCGGATTTTTGTGGCAGACGACCTGCCCGACTTATCGTTCAGGCGGGGGCGCTTTTCGCAGGCCATAGTGGAGCGACTACGGTCAAGAAAAGCAACGAAGTATGGCGCAAAAAGACGCATAAGAATTCCGGAAGATAAAATTTGGACAGCTTCTAAATCCAACGGTCAGGCTTTAAAGCTCAAGGCGTGTCCTGTGAGCTTTGAACCCTGAACGCTGAATTAAAACCAATGCGTTTATGATTTCGGCACGAGATGCACTTCCCATTCGTCGCCGCCATCGTGGTAACGAACCCAGAGCTCTTTCTCTTTCAGGCGGAGAATCTGGTAATCGCTGGCGTCGCCGCTCGAATTGGTGAAGATCACGTGCGTCTTGTCGCTGTTGAATTCCCAATGGCCGTTATCGCTTGCCGAACCGACGCTGTACGGGCTGTAGCTGAGCGTGTAGGTATTGTCGCGGCGGATGTCGAGCAGGTAACCTGCGAACGCCGCGTTGAAATCAGCCGTGCGGTCGGCGCCGTTCTGGTAAGCAGAGCTCATCTGCCATTCATTGACGAGTCGTGCCTTTTTCGGTTCGAGACTGAAGCCGGGGCCGTCTTCGTATTTATTGCATCCTGCAACGAGGATGAGCAGGAAAAGAGAGTAAAGTGCGTTTTTCATAGGACGTGAATTGCTCTGCCTGCGCAATGGCAATCGCTGTGCCTTTAGAAAAACACTTTCGCTTTCAGCGGTTTAGAAAATCAGGAGAAAAGTTTCGCGTAGAATTTGTTCTACAAAAAACGAATTACACGGAAGTTTTTTCGCAGTACAACTTCCACAGCACGTGATGCTCGGCCACGAAATCGTTTTCAGAAAGCGCATTCGCATCGAACCATTTCAGCTCGGCAATATCATCCGCAGCTTCCGGCTCGCCCGACCATTCTTCCGCAAGAAACAAATGCGTGATGATGCAATCCGGCGTTCCGCGGTAACGGGGATCATCGATGCGCGTGGAGCCGAGGTAACGAACGGCGGTGACAACGAGACCCGTTTCTTCCTTCGCCTCGCGTTTGGCGGAATCTTCATACGAGTTGTCGAGCGCAGGATCTGCGAACCCGCCGACGAAGCGGAACTTTTCCTGGTGCGGCTTTCGCCCGAGCAGCAGCTTTCCGTCTTTGCGGATGACAACGTCTACCGTTGCAAATACCGTCGGGTAACGGGGCTGCGTCATCGTTATTCGTATTTCGGCGAGAAGTGAACTTCCACGACTACTGCCTGGTTGTTGCTGTCCTGGTAGGTGTACTTCGCCCAGAACTCACGCTCTTTCAAACGGAGAATGGTCCAGTCGGATTGATTGGTGCTGTTGCTCTTCGTGAAATACACGTGCTCTTTATCGCCGGAGAAAACCCAGGTTCCCGTTTCGCTGTAATCCGTCGCGTTCATGATGCGATAAGCAAGCGAATACGTATTGTCTTTGTTGATCGTGGCTGTGTAACCCGAATAAAACGTGCGGTAATCCGAAGTGCGATCCGTGCCGTTTTCCGTCACCGAATGAATGATCCACACGTTGCACAGTCGGGCTTTTTTCGTGCGGAGGCTGAGCGAGGGACCGTCTTCGTATTTCTTGCAGCCGGAGAAAACGAGAAGGAGGGCGAAAACGGCGAAGAGTGCTTTTTTCATTGGAAGAAAGGGGTAAAAGAGCCTCCTAAAATACGGGATTAATGAATTACGATCAGTTGCCGGCCCTGTACTGTTTTTCCGTTCGCTTCAATCCTGTAGTTATAAGTCCCGGCGGCAAGATCGGCCGTACCCACGAGCAACGAATCGAATTGATCCGTTACCTGGAAACGTTTTACTTCCTGTCCCAGTTGATCAAATACCACCAGCCATCCGCTGTGCTCACCTTCGGGAAGCTGGTACGGCACCGTCGTTGTTTCAGAAGATGGATTCGGGAACGGCAAAGCGCTGCGCTGCGGATTTTCTCCGTCGGGACCGTCCGATAACGGTGGCGTCGGGCTGCAGGCATAACAGGGAAGCGTTCCGGCCAACGCATACACGTAAGCCGGACCGAACTGACTGGAAAGTATCATTTTCGTTCCCGATGGCGTTGAAAAAATAGCGCTGGGTGTTTCCGTGTAATACGCAGGATCGAGGAATACCGAATCTTTTTGGAAGAGCAGCGTACCATTATCCCGGTAAACACAAACCCGGTTCGAATTGTTCGTAACCGGCGCTGTGTATTGAATGATGTATTCCATGTTGGTGGAATTCATATCGAACAGCGTATTGGAAACATAGCTGATGCGGATACTTGCTGCGTTGGCCGGGAGCGCAGGAATATTGATCGTCGTGTATAACGAGTGATTGAGATTGTACAAGCGAATCTGCAGCTGCGCAATATCATACAGGCAGTACACGTAGCCTACGCCGGTCAGCTGGACCGGGTGAAGGTTCCCGGCAAACTGTGACCCATTTGGATAGGTCTGCTCATACGTGATCTGTGCATGCGAAGTCCGTGTCGCGATCAGCAACAGCACGAGGAAGAACATTTTTTTCATGGGAAGGAACGGTTTGAATTAAAGTTAATTCATTTCCTCTTCCGGTACCCAGGGTCGGGTGTAACGCCCAACCCGCCGATTGCGGCGTTCAGCATTAATAGCCCAACGCCGGTCCCAGCCAGCGCTCGGCTTCCTCCACGCTCATACCTTTGCGGCGCGCGTAGTCTTCGACCTGTTCCTTGTTGATCTTGCCGAGGCCGAAATACTGCGACTGCGGATGCGCGAAATACAAACCGCTTACCGCTGCCGTCGGGTACATCGCAAGACTGTCCGTCAATTGCAGGCCGATCTGTTTTTCGGCGTCGAGCAAACGGAAGAGCGTCGTTTTCTCCGTGTGGTCCGGTTGCGCAGGATAACCCGGCGCGGGACGAATACCGTGGTAGCTTTCGCGGATGAGCTCTTCATTGGTGAAATGCTCGTCTTTCGCGTAGCCCCAGAATTCCTTGCGCACGCGTTCGTGCAGGTGCTCAGCGAATGCTTCCGCCAAACGATCGGCCAGCGCTTTCAGCATGATCGCGCTGTAATCGTCGTGGTCGGCTTCGAACGCTTTTACTTTTTCGTCCACGCCGAAGCCCGTGCATACCGCGAAACCGCCGATGTAATCCGCAACACCTTTCGGCGCGAGGAAATCGGACAGCGCGATGTTCGGGTGATCGGCCGGCTTGCGCGTTTGCTGGCGCAGCGCCTGGAATTTCGCAACGACATTTTTGCGCGAATCGTCCGCATACACTTCCATCTCGTCGTCGTGCACCGTATTCGCCGGCCAGAGGCCAATGACCGCGCGCGCTTTGATCCATTTTTCAGCGATGAGCTTTTTCAGCATTGCCTGCGCATCATTGAAGAGCTTCGTCGCTTCCGTGCCGCGCTCGGGATCTTTAAGGATCTTCGGATAGCTGCCTTTCAGTTCCCAGCTGTGGAAGAACGGCGTCCAGTCGATGTACGGCACCAGCGTTTCCAGCGGGTAATCGTCGAACACCTTCGTGCCGGACAATGCAGGCTTTGCCAAGTGCGCCGCATCCCAATCGATCTCGAATTTATTGTTGCGCGCATCGGCGAGCGAAATGAATTTGTTCGGATCGTTGCTGCGGTTGTTCAGCTCGCGCAAACGCACATACTCCGCTTTCACGTCTTCGATGAGCTGTCCGCGCAGTTCCTGCGAGATGAGCGCGCTCACCACCGGCACGCTGCGCGACGCGTCGTTCACGTGAATGACGGGCTTCGAATAATTCGGCGAGATCTTCACCGCGGTGTGTACTTTCGAAGTGGTCGCGCCGCCGATCAGCAGCGGAACTTCGAATTGCTGGCGTTCCATTTCTTTCGCCACATGCACCATCTCGTCGAGCGAAGGCGTGATCAAACCGCTGAGACCGATCACGTCGACGTTTTCTTTCTTCGCCGTTTCGAGAATTTTTTCCGCCGGCACCATCACGCCGAGGTCGATGATCTCGTAATTGTTACAAGCGAGCACGACGCCGACGATGTTCTTGCCGATATCGTGCACGTCGCCTTTCACGGTTGCGAGCAATACTTTTCCTGCGGCTTTTCCGCTGCCGGCTACTTTCTCGGCTTCGAGATACGGCGTGAGATAAGCGACGGCTTTTTTCATCACGCGCGCGCTCTTCACCACCTGCGGCAAAAACATTTTCCCTTCACCGAAAAGGTCGCCGACGACGTTCATGCCGTCCATCAGCGGGCCTTCGATCACATACAGCGCTTTCGGGAATTGCTGTCGCGCTTCTTCGATATCCACTTCAATATAATCGACGATGCCTTTCACCAGCGCATGCGTGATGCGTTCCTGCAGCGGGGCTTTGCGCCACTCTTCGTCTTTCTCGTTCTTCTTGCCGGAAGCTTCGCCTTTTACTTTTTCCGCGTAAGCGATCAGCCGCTCCGTCGCGTCTTCGTTGCGGTCGAGCAGCACGTCTTCCACCAGCGTCAGCAGCTCTTTCGGAATATCGTCGTACACCTGCAGCTGGCCGGGATTCACGATGCCCATGTCCATGCCGTGCTTCACGCCGTGATAGAGGAACGCCGAATGAATCGCTTCGCGCACGTGGTCATTGCCGCGGAACGAGAACGACACGTTGCTCACGCCGCCGCTGACTTTCGCAAGCGGAAGATTTTCCTTGATCCATTTCGTGGCCATGAAAAAGTCCATCGCGTTGCGGCGATGCTCTTCCATGCCGGTGGCCACGGGGAAAATATTCGGATCAAAGATGATGTCCTGCGGCGGGAAATGCACGTCGTTCACGAGAATATCGTAAGCGCGCTTACAAATGTCGATGCGGCGCTGGTACGTGTCCGCCTGTCCCGATTCGTCGAACGCCATCACGATCACCGCTGCGCCGTATTTCTTGATGAGCGAAGCCTGTTTGCGGAACGCGTCCTCGCCTTCTTTCAGCGAAATGGAATTCACGATCGCTTTGCCCTGCACGCATTTCAATCCCGCTTCGATCACGTGGAATTTCGAAGAGTCGAGCATGATCGGCACGCGCGCGATGTCCGGTTCGGCAGCAATGAGATTGAGGAAACGCACCATCGCCGCTTCCGAATCGAGCATGCCTTCGTCCATGTTGATGTCGATCACCTGCGCGCCGCCTTCCACCTGGTCGCGGGCAATCGCAAGCGCTTCATCGTATTTACTGTCGGTGATGAGGCGCGCGAATTTTTTCGAACCGGTTACGTTCGTGCGCTCGCCTACGTTCATGAAGTTGCTGTCGGGACG